>JAOTTJ010000101.1 GCA_029864465.1 Gammaproteobacteria bacterium
TCAGCATCGAGCGTCGCGTAGAACGCGCCATCGGCGTCACGCATCTCGCGCAACACCCAGTCAGCCGTTTCCGAA
Source organism: Gammaproteobacteria bacterium (assembly GCA_029864465.1). Taxonomy (GTDB): domain Bacteria; phylum Pseudomonadota; class Gammaproteobacteria; order Steroidobacterales; family Rariloculaceae; genus JAHEEM01. The sequence goes on from JAOTTJ010000101.1 coordinate 76, forward strand.
GCAACCCGCGCGAACGATCGCTCACCCGTTGCAGCATAGGCATCGACATAGACGCCGAGCAGCGCCGCATTGTCGTAGAGCATCTTTTCGAAATGCGGAATCGTCCATTGGGCGTCCACTGAATAGCGGAAAAACCCGCCACCGATCTGATCGTAAAGCCCGCCACCGGCCATTCGGGTCAGTGTCAGCGTTGCCATGTAAAGGCTGTCGAGATCGGGTTGCGTGGTTTCGGCCGTCGTTCGCCACTGGTCCAGCAAACTCTCTATATGTGTCGGATGGGGAAACTTTGGTGCGCCGCCGAATCCGCCGTGCTCGGCATCGAACAGCTCTGCGAGGCGGGTACGGCTCAGTTCGAGTGGCGCGCCATCGAGCTCGGGCTCCTGCCCTTCAATCGATAGGGTCAGGCTGTCGAATGCGCGTCTGAGTGCTGCACCGTGCTCACGAACCTGGTCCTCGCGGCTTGCGTAGAATTCGTGCACACGCTCGAGCACCTGCTTGAACATCTCGCGTGGAAAATAGGTGCCAGAGAAGATCGGCAGGTGCTCCTCGGGCGTCAGGAACACGGTGAGCGGCCAGCCTCCAGCGTTCTGTGAGATCAGTTGATGGGCCTGTTGATAGATCTTGTCGATATCGGGGCGTTCCTCGCGATCGACCTTGATATTGATGAAGAGTCGATTCATGAGCGCAGCCGTCGGCTCATCCTCGAAGCACTCGTGCGCCATGACGTGGCACCAGTGGCACGCGGAATAGCCGACGGAGAGCAATATCGGTTTTCCAGAGCTTCGCGCGAGATTGAGGGCGGTGTCGTTCCAGGCGTGCCAATCGACGGGATTATCAGCGTGCTGGAGCAGATAGGGGCTCGTTTCGTCGCTGAGGCGGTTTGGCATGCCGCGACTATAGCAGCACCGCGCTTGGCCGCGCCCCGGGCGCCGATTAGAATTGCTGCCACTAGAACCTATCTCAGCATCCCCCATGAGCCACGTTTCTGTCTTTACAGGCCCCAATCCAAGGCGCGAGTCGCGGTGAATAGCCCGCTCTATTCACAAGGCTCGCAACACAGGAGTTGGGCCTCTGGGACGAAACCCTTCGGGAAGCGGCTTTGCGGGCGCTCTACTGCGTTGCTCGTCGCTCGTGTCGTGTTACTACACCACGCTCCTCGCGCCTTGTATCCCATCCCGCAAAGCCGGCTTCGCGGCCATGCGGGATGCTGAGATAGGTTCTCTTGTTCATCTTCCCAGACATCGATCCCGTCGCAATCTCGATTGGACCACTACAGGTACGTTGGTACGGTCTCATGTACCTCGGCGGCTTCGTGCTCGGTTGGCTCGGCGCGCGTATGCGCGCGCGACGAGCCGACAGCGCCGTCGCGCCGGCGCAGGTCGACGACCTGGTGTTTTACGTTGCGATCGGCGTGATCGCCGGAGGACGTCTGGGCTATATGCTTTTCTACAACTTCGGCGCGATACTCGATAATCCGCTCGCGATCTTCAGAATCTGGGAAGGCGGTATGTCGTTCCATGGCGGATTACTGGGCGTGTTGATCGCCATGGGGCTATTCGCCAGACACGTGCGACAGCCGTTCTTCGCGGTGACCGATTTCATCGCGCCATGGGTCGCGCCGGGTCTGGGTCTCGGGCGCGTCGGCAATTTCATCAACGGCGAGCTCTGGGGCGCCGAAGCTCAAGCGGGGGCGTTCTGGGCTGTCGTCGTCCAGGGCGTGCCGCGTCATCCGACGCAGCTCTACGAAGCCTTTCTCGAAGGACTCGTGTTGTTTCTAATTCTCTGGGGGTTCTCGCGGCGCACGCGGCCAATCATGGCTGTGTCCGGATTGTTCTTGTTCTTTTACGGCGTGTTCCGCGTTGCCATCGAGTTCGTGCGCCTGCCGGACGTGCATATGAATCCTGCGCAGGGCGGTTACCTGGCTTTCGGCTGGATCACGATGGGTCACGTTCTTTCGACACCCATGATTTTGATTGGTATCGCTTTTTTCTGGTGGGCTTATCGATCGCCACGGTACGTGCAGAGGCAGAGCGCGTGAAGCAGTATCTGGATCTCGTGCGCACGATTCGCACCGAAGGTGCACGTAAGGCCGATCGCACGGGCACGGGCACGCTGAGCGTTTTCGGTCACCAGCTCAGATGCGACCTCGGCGCCGGCTTTCCGCTGCTGACGACCAAGAAGCTGCATCTGCGCTCGATCATCTACGAGCTGCTGTGGTTTTTGCGTGGCGATACGAACGTCGGCTATCTGAACGACCATGGCGTCACGATTTGGGACGAATGGGCTGACGCGCGCGGCGATCTGGGACCTGTCTATGGCAAGCAATGGCGCAGCTGGCCGACAGCTGACGGCCAGTCCGTCGATCAGATCGCGCGCGCCATCGAACTGCTGCGTACGGATCCGGACTCACGCCGGAATATTATCTGCGCCTGGAATGTAGGCCAGCTGGACGACATGGCGCTGGCGCCGTGTCATGCGCTGTTCCAGTTCTATGTCGCCAACGGCCGTCTATCCTGTCAGCTCTACCAGCGCAGCGCTGACGTATTCCTCGGTGTGCCGTTCAACATCGCGTCCTACGCGCTGTTGACACATATGGTCGCACAGCAGACCGGACACCAGCCCGGTGAGTTCATCTGGACCGGCGGCGACTGTCATCTCTATCTCAATCACCTCGAGCAGGCCGACGAGCAGCTCAGCCGCGAGCCGTTGCCGCTGCCGCGGCTCGTAATCAAGCGGCAGCCGGCGTCGATCTTCGATTACGCGTTCGAGGATTTCGAGCTGCTCGACTATCAGGCGCACCGCCACATCAAGGCGCCTGTCGCCGTCTGACTTCTCGCCAGACCGGATAGCTCATAACGCGATCGCTGCGCTCTGGGGGCAAGAGCTTTAGGCGGTCGCAGTACGAGGTCCCGCACACGTTGCTTCTCCTTCGCGGGAAGAAACGCTCCATCGAGGCAACGTGCATGGGCCCTCGCCTCAACGTTACCGAGAGCCGTAACGCTGCACTAGGCACTCCCGACGTTCACCGATGGCCACTGCACTTGACGGCTATCGGTTTGCCGGCAGGTTCCAGCGGGATAGCCGTGAGCCTACTACCCCACACGCAGCCGCTATCGCACGCCGTGATATCGGCGCGGCGCAGCACGCCTAGCGACGCCCAGTGGCCGAAGACTATGTGCGTGCCGTTGTGCTGGCGCAGCGGGTGATCGAACCACGGTACGAGCTCGCGCGGCTGAGTGCCGGGCGGACCGGTATTGTCGAAGTCGAGTCCGCCTTTGTTCCCGCAGAAGCGCATTCTCGTCAGCGCGTTAATCGTAAAACGTTGGCGGTCCTTCCGTGCGAGGTTTGCACGCCAGCGCGTCGGCGCGTTGCCATACATGTGCGCGAGCGACCGCTGCCAGTCCGGGTTGCGCAACACGGTCTCGACTTCCTGGGCAGCTACGATTGCTTCGGGGATGGTCCAGATCGGCGGCACGCCGGCGTGAACGAGCACGCGTGCCGCGGCGGGATCGTGGTGGAGTAGCGGGCGGTGGCGCAACCAGTCGATGAGCGTGTCGCGATCGCGCGCCGACAGCACGTCTCCGAAGGTATCCTGTGCCGAGGGCGCACGAATCCCGGCGGCCGACGCCAGCAAGTGCAGATCGTGGTTGCCCAGTACGCAGACGGCGCTTCTGCCGAGCTCAATGATGGTACGTAGCACGCGGGCCGAGGCGGGGCCGCGGTTGACGAGATCACCGACGAGCCATAAACGGTCTCGCGCCGGGTGGAACGCCATCTTCTCCAACAACGCCTCGAACGCGTCGGCGCATCCCTGAACGTCACCGATAACGTAGAGTGTCATGGTGCTTCGAGCAGATTGGCGAGATCGGCGAACTGTCCCGGTTCGAGTGTCTCGGCCCGCGCCATCGGATCGATGCCGACAGATTGGATCTGTTGGCGCGTCAGCACGCCCGCAAGCGATCGCCCGAGCGTCTTGCGCCGCATCGAGAATGCGTGCCTGACGAGATTCGCGAACTGCAGCTCGTCGGCGATTTCGAAACGCGCCTGAGCCCGCGGCATGAGACGCAATACCGTCGACCAGACACGCGGCGCTGGGTTGAATGCGCCCGGGCCGACATCGAAGCAGAGCTCCGTATCGAGCCACGCCGCGAGCATGATTGTCAGGCGGCCGTAGTCTTTCTTGCCTGGCGGTGCGGCGATCCTGCGCGCGACTTCTTTTTGAACCATGACATGCATGTCGACGATCGCTTCCCGGTGAGCGAGCAGGTGAAAGAGCAGGGGTGTCGAGATGTTGTACGGGAGATTGCCGACGACACGTAGCTTGCCGAGCTGTGTGCCCAGGTTCGAGAAGTCGAAGTCGAGCGCATCGGCATGGTGGACGGTCAGCTTTCCGCCGCCGCGTGGCCGGTCACGTTCGAGAGCATCGGCCAATCGTTCGTCGAGCTCGATGACGTGGAGCTCGTCGACGTGCTCGAGCAACGGGAAGGTCAGGGCACCGAGACCGCCACCGATCTCGACGATCCGGTCGCCAGGTTGCGGTGTTATCGCGGCGACGATCTTCGCGATTACGGCTGGGTCGTGCAGGAAGTGCTGGCCGAGCTGCTTCTTCGCGTGTAGTCGCATGTTTATTGCGCAGCGTTCGCCAGCTGGAATGCGAGCTCGTAGGCTTTGGCGAGGCTATCGGCACGCGCGCGGCCCGTCGCGGCGAGCTCTAGCGCGGTGCCATGATCCACGGAAGTGCGGATGATCGGCAGACCGAGCGTGACATTGACGACCTCGCCGAAGGCCGCGGCCTTGATTACGGGCAACCCCTGGTCGTGGTACATAGCAAGCACCGCATCTACGCCAGCCAGCGCCTCGCCAGTGAAGGCCGTATCCGCGGGTGTGGGGCCGAGTAATGTCAGACCCCGAGCGCGCAGGCGCTCGATCGTTGGCGCAATGACGTCTATTTCCTCGCGGCCGAGCACGCCGTTCTCTCCGGCATGCGGGTTGAGCCCGAGCACACGGATGCACGGCCGCTCGATTCCGAACCGGGTCTCCAGATCGTCGTGCAACACCGTGATCACGCGCTCGAGGCGTGTCGCGTCGATGTGCTTCGGCACCTCGGCGAGCGGCAAGTGCGTCGTCACGAGCGCGACTCTCAGTGTATCGCTTACGAGCAACATGACCGGCTGTGGTGTACCCGTCAGCTCGGCCAGGAACTCGGTGTGGCCGGTGAATGGAACACCGGCAGCATCGATGACGCTCTTATGCACTGGTGCGGTTACGAGTGCTGAGGCGTCTTGGCTCGTGCACAGTGCTGTTCCACGTCCGAGCAGCTCGAGCACGTACCGTGCATTCGCGCGATCGAGCTTGCCGGCCTCGACCTCAGTTGCGAGAGGGACGTCGATGAGCTGCATGACGCCATCGGCGTGCGCCACGGCCGCGGCTGGGCTTGGCAACGTTTCGATCGTCAGATCGACGTCGAGCGCGCCGGCGCGTTGTTCTATGAGCGCTTTGTTGGCGAGAAAGATCGGGCGCCCGGGCAAGGGCTTGGTTGCCAGCGCAATACAGATGTCCGGGCCGATGCCGGCAGGCTCTCCGGTGGTTATGACGATTGCCGGTGCCGGCGCGCTCATTGGAGTTCGCGACCAGCGCAGCGATCGCCCGGTGTCATCTGCGGGCGTCTACAGGCGACGCTCGACGAACGCCTGGTCGCGAATCTGCTGCAGCCAGAGCTGCTGTTGCTCTTCCATCTTGCTCGCACGAATCGTCTCGACGCAGCGCTGCTCCTTGATCTCCTCGGTCGTGTCGTAAGTGCGCCGATCCGTGACCTCGACGATATGCCAGCCGAAACGCGTGCGGAATGGCTCGCTGAGCTCGCCGACTTCGAGCTCGGTGAGGCGTTGTGAGAACTCGGGGACGAAATCGGTTGGCACGACCCAGCCCAGATCACCGTTCTCCGCTGCCGAGGCGGGGTCCTCTGACAACGCCTGGGCTATCGCACCGAAGTCATCGCCGCCGAGCACGTCCTCGCGGATGCCGGACAGGCGCTGTTCAACCGTGGCCTCGTCGAGAATCTCGTTGGGCTGCATGAGAATGTGCCGCGCGCGGATCTGGTCGACCATGACGGCCTGCGCGCCGCGGATCTCGTTGACGCGAACGATATGAAAACCGCTCGCGCTCTGAATAGGATCGGAAATGGTACCGGGCTCCATTTGCACGACGATGTCGGCAAACAGCGTCGGTAGCTGCGCGCCCTTGCGCCAGCCGAGCGAACCGCCTTCGAGCGCGCCTTGACCGTCGGAGTGCGTAACGGCCAGCTGGGCGAAATCTACGCCGTCCTCGAGCTGCGCAAAGACTTCCTCGATCTCGGCACGCGCGGCGTCGGTCTCCTCGCGTGTCGCGCTGGGTGAAAGAGCGATCAGAATATGCGAGAGGTTGTAATCGACGTCTTCGGCTAGTGAGGCTGCGCTGCGTGCGAGGCACAGCTGCAGTTCTCGCGGCGTGATATTGATTCGTGCGAGCACGTCGCGCTGAACCAGCTGGTCGAGCATGATTTGCTCACGCGTTTCTTGGCGATACGCTGCGTAGTCGATGCCCTCGGACGCGAGCGCAGCGGGCATCTGCTCGAGCGTAATGCCGTTCTCGCTCGCAACGGAAGAGATCGCCGCATTGAGCATCTCGTCGCCCACGACGATGCCGAAACGCTCGGCTCGCTGTAGCTGAATCTGGCGCAGCACGAGCTGGTCGAGAACCTGGTCTTCGACGACGGATAGCGGCGGTAAAGGACGGCGCTCCTCGGCAGGCATCTGCCGTTGTTGCTCGCGTAGGCTTGCCATGACGAGATCCAAACGCGCGGTGAGCTCGCTCTTGAGGACGACGCCGCTATCCACGACGGCAGCGACGCCGTCGAGGAGCTCGCCGGTGCCGCCGAGCTCGCGCGTTTGCGGCCACGCCTGGCCTGCCAGCAGTATGCCGGCAGCGATGTAAGTCAGGGTTTTCATTGGCTTCTATTCGATTCGCCGGTAGCCAAGAGTACCACGATCGAGCAGCATTTCTGGAGGGTCGCCCTCGTCGCTGAAGCCCTTTAGTTGCAGCTGAATGGAGATGGAGCTGTCGGACTCTCCGTTGCGCCGGCTGATGTAGCGGCGGCCGATCACCCGCAGGCGCCAGCAGCAGGCCTCGTACTCCCAGCCGAGGAACCGGTCGAGAGGCTCCTCGTCGAGAAAAGAGAAGCTGTACCGCCCGATCACGCGCCAACGCGGCCCCATCGGCCAAACGAGGGAAATATCTCCCTGCTCGAGCAGCCCTTCGCGGAGCCGGTAGGAGAAACCCGCCAGGCGGCCCGGTTCGGGCGCGTACTGCACGCTCATTTCCGTACGCGCTGTATCGTTGGTCTGGCTGTTCCATTGATAGTCGAGGCGCAGCCGCCAGGCGTCAGAGATGTTGGTCGCAATCTCGGCAATGTAGTCGGACGCGTCGGCCGTTGCCGGGGTAGCGCCCGGAAGGCTCACGGTCTGCGCGCTGAAGTAGCGCGTTTGGCCGACCGTGGCCTCGAATTTCTGCTCGCCTGTATCAGCATCGATGAGACGTGTCGTCAGCCCGAGGCTGAGTTGATCGGAGTCGGCGATGCGATCGGCGCCGACGTACTGGTATTTACGGAACAGCTGCACGAGATTGAAGTTCGGCTCGATCGTGTCGAAGACCGGTAGCTCGGATTGATCCTCGAAAGGCACGCGGACATACAACATACGCGGCTCGATCGTCTGAATGCGGTTGCCGTTGCGGCCTGCCTCGCGCTCGAAAATCAGCCCGGCATCGATGCTGCTAACGGGTAGCGTGCGAGTGTAGCGATCCTCGAGGCCCGCGCCGACATCGCCGAGCCAATAGTCGGTGTGCCGGATCGCGACGGCGGGCCTGAGATACATACCGGGTCGCTCGAGTGACAGGCCGAACTCCTCGGTCGCGTCGAGGCGCCAGCCAGTGACGCCGACGTTACGATCGAACAGTACGAGCTCGTTCGTCGATTCGAACGTGAACAAGTCGCCGGCCCAGCGGCCGTCGATTACTAACTGGGGGACACGTTCGTAGGGTCGGTCCTCGTCGGCGATCGAGGTGTCGATGGTTTGATAGCCCTGCAGCCGCAAGAGCATCGACCAGTACGGAGCCCGGTAATTGAAATCGACGAAACGATTGAGGTGCGTTTGACTCGCTAGGTTTTGATTGATGCCGAGATCCTCGAAGAAGGCGGGGTCGGAGATGTCCTCGAGGTTCGTGAGCATGCGCCATCGATCGGCGAACGACGCACGGTGTTGGAGCGCGAGCCTGTGACGTCTCAAATTGACTTCACGATCACTGTGAAGATAGTCGAGCTCGAGCTGCCCTTCGCTGCTCGGCGTGAGGTAACGAAATTCAGTGTTGAGCTGCAGGCCGCGTAAGGCCATATAACGCGGCTCGAGTGTCAGGTCATAGTTCGGCGCAAGGTTGAAATAGTACGGAGCGGAGATGTCGAGACCGACGCGGTCTCTCTGGGAGAACTGAGGCGTCAAAAAGCCGCTCTTGCGCCGGTCGTCGATCGGGAACGTCAGCCATGGCGCGTAGAGAATCGGCACGCCCTTGAACTCGAGCTTCACACCGCGGACTGTGCCGAAGCCCTCGTCGATATCGAGCGCCATCTCATCGGCCATGAGCTCCCAATCGGTGTTGTCCATCGGACAGGTCGTGAAGCGCAATCCCGATAGCGTCAAGATGTCTTCGTTCGTGATGCTGATCGCCTCGGCCGAGCCCCGAGCAGGTCGCCGTGGGAGATCGAAGCCGGCGTTGACGAAGTACACCTCCTCGTCTTCGGTATCGACCTCGGCGTCCTGGCCATAGACTGTGACGTCGGGGTCCTGGTAGGTTACGGTCCCTTGAATTCGGGCGCGCCCAGTTTCGCGGTCGTAGGTTGCGCCCTCTGCCGTGATGCTTCTCTCGCCGTAGCGGAATTCGACTCGACCGAAAAAATCTACTCCGTCCTCTCGCGAGAGATCGACTTGGCCGGCGCTGATCTCGAGACGGTCGGGCTCGTCCGGATTCGTTTCGGCCCCTTCGTCGGGTGCCGAGGCGGTGAACGGCGCGGGTGACAGACAGATGAGATCGGCTGACCATGCGAGACTCGGCATGGAAGCGAGGAGGAAACTGAGGGTGCGAAAAATGTTCGAAGGAACCACGAGGTTGGGCTGAGGTAAACGCCTACAATGGCACAGTTGCGAAACCGCTTCAATAAACTGCAGGTGCCGCGCTGCGCTTCGCGCGCATTCGATTGT
>JAOTTJ010000102.1 GCA_029864465.1 Gammaproteobacteria bacterium
CGACATGACTGCCGTCATGTCGACCTCGTTGAACGTCGTCAACATCGCTGCGGTGTGCTGCGCCTCGACGAGACGCTCGGCGATGCGTGCGCGCAGCCGAGACATCGGCACACGCTGCTCCGCGCGAGTAACACCGAAGTCCGCGGCCGCGGGAGCCGGCACCGCCACCTCTTCACCGCCATCGTCCGCGCTCGAACCGCTTTTGAGGTAATTCAAGACATCGGACTTCGTCACTCGACCCTCGCGGCCCGTGCCGACGATCGCAGCAGGATCGAGATCGTGCTCCTCGATGAGCCGGCGTGCAGCCGGACCGAGACGCTCGGCGGACCGGACCGACTCCGCAGTCTGCGCCGCTTCCTCGGGTGGCCTCGGCAGCGGCTTCTCGGACGGTTGCGAGGCTGACTCAGCCGGCACCTGACCAGGCTCGAGCACGGCCAATACCTGCCCCATCGTGACGGACGCGCCGTCTTCGATTTTGATCTCGGTCAGCACGCCGTCGCTCGGCGCCGGCACTTCGAGGACGACTTTGTCGGTCTCGAGATCGACGAGATTCTCGTCCCGCCGTACGGGGTCGCCGGCGCGCTTGTGCCATGTTACGAGCGTTGCGTCGGTAACCGACTCGGGCAGCTGCGGAACCTTGACCTCGATACTCATGACGACCCAGTCTCCCCGGAGTAATCAGTAGGCTCGTACCCTAATGCTGCGGCCACGAGCGCCTCCTGTTGCCTGACGTGCAACTTGTGTATGCCTGAGGCAGGCGCCGCCGCACCTGGCCTACCCGCGTAGCAAAGCTCGTGCGCTTCAGTCAGCGGGTCTTGTAACCGATGCCGGATCTGGTACCACGCGCCCTGATTCTCGGGCTCCTCCTGGCACCAGACGACCGCGTCCGCGTTCGGGTAGGACGCAATGGCATTCGCGTATTGATCGACCGGGAACGGGTACAACTCTTCGATGCGAATAATGGCCACATGCTCGAGTTTCTTCTCGATGCGTTTTTGTGCCAGATCGTAATAAACCTTACCGCTGCAGAATACCAGACGCTGCACGAGCTCCGCGGATAGCGGCTCAGTCTCGCCGATCAACGGCTGAAAACTGCCGTCCACGAGCTCATCGAGTGTCGACACGGAGGAGCGGTGCCGCAACAGGCTCTTCGGCGTCATGACGATGAGTGGCTTACGTACGGGCCTTAAGAGCTGGCGTCTGAGCAGATGGAACATCTGAGCCGGCGTGGACGGCACGCAGACCTGCATGTTGTGCTCGGCACAAAGCTGCAAAAAACGCTCGAGCCGCGCCGAGGAGTGCTCCGGCCCCTGCCCCTCATAGCCATGCGGCAAAAACAAGGTTAGCCCGCTGTACCTACCCCACTTGGCTTCACCCGAGCTGATGAACTGATCGATGACAACCTGAGCACCGTTTACAAAATCGCCGAACTGCCCCTCCCAAACGACGAGGCAATCCGGTGCTGTCGTGCTGTAACCGTACTCGAAGCCGAGCACGGCTTCCTCGGACAGTAGAGAGTCACCGATCGTCAGTGCACCGGGCTTGTCGACAACGTGCTCGAGCGGTGTGTAGGAACGCCCGTCGTGCTGATTGAAGAACGCAGCATGGCGGTGGAAGAACGTTCCGCGGCGACTGTCCTGTCCGATGAAACGAACGTGAAAGTTTCTGGCCAGAAGACTCGCGTAAGCCAGCGTCTCGGCAAAGCCCCAATCGAGCTCGAGATCGCCCGCAGCCATGCGCCGGCGATCGTCGAGTACGCGCTGCACGCGCGGGTGCAGCTTGAAGTCCTCGGGGATACGCGTGACGATCTCGCCGAGCCGCGTGAGCTCGGCACGCGGCACCGTGGTATCGACCGCGTCACCGAAATCGCCGCCGAAACGGCTCCAGTCCGTTGTGAACTGGTTGCCGATCATGCCCAGACATGCCTGATTCGGCGACCGGCCCTCGTCGAGACACTCCCGGTAGTCCTGCGCCATGGCGTCGAGCTCACCGGCATCGATCACGCCCTGCTCGATCAGCCGCTCGCCGTAGAGCGTGCGCACTGTCGGGTGCCTGCGTATCGCCTGATACATGATCGGTTGTGTCGCAGCAGGCTCGTCGGCTTCGTTGTGCCCGAGACGCCGGTAGCACACGAGATCGATGACGATGTCTTTGTGAAATGCACGGCGATAGCTCAGCGCGAGCCGCAGCGCTGCGATGGCTGCTTGCGGATCGTCACCGTTGACATGCAATACCGGCGCCTCGACCATTTTCGCGACGTCAGAGCAATACGGCGTCGAACGCGTATCGCTCGAATGGCTCGTCGTAAAGCCGATCTGATTGTTGATGACGATATGAATCGTGCCGCCCGTGTAGAAGTGACGTGCCTGTGAAAGCTGCAGCGTCTCGGCGACGACCCCTTGGCCTGCCATGGCGGCGTCGCCGTGAATCAACACTGGAACGACCGTGTTGCCGTCGGGATCGCCGCGCCTTTCCTGGCGCGCCCTGACGGAACCCTCGACGACAGGGTTGACGATCTCCAGATGCGAGGGGTTGAACGCCAGCGCGACATGCACGTTGCCCCCGGGCGTGCGGATATCGGCAGAGAAGCCCATGTGATACTTGACGTCGCCGGAGCCATCCAGCGCAGCGAGGTCGTACGCGCCCTCGAATTCGGAAAACAACTCTTGTGGCGACTTGCCGAGCACGTTCACGAGTACGTTGAGACGACCACGGTGCGCCATGCCGATGACGATCTCGCTGACACCCTGCTCGCCGGCACGCTGGATCAGGTCATCTAGCATCGGAATCAGACCCTCACCGCCCTCGAGCGAGAACCGCTTCTGACCGACGTACTTCGTGTTCAGGTAGCGTTCGATGCCCTCGGCGCGGTTGAGGCCTTCGAGAATGGCGCGTTGCTCCTCGGCACTGGGCTGCAGGTCGCCCGCCGTCGCCTCAAAACGCTCCCTGATCCACAAACGTTCTCGTGCTCGGGAAACGTGCGCGAACTCCGCCGCGATCTTGCCGCAATAAATTCGCTTGAGTAGAGCAAGAATCTCGCGCAGCTTCATGCGCCGGCTGCCGCTGCCAGCCAGGCCGCCGGCGAAGAACTCCGTATCCATGTCGGCGTCGCTCAGACCGAGATAGTCGAGCTTGAGAACCGCCGGCACATGGCGCTCCCACAAACCCAGTGGATCCAGATCGGCGATCTGGTGGCCGCGCATGCCGTAGACCTGAATCAGTCGGGAGACGGCCGCCTGCTTTTCGCTCGACTGCTCCGCGTTTCGCATCACTACGCCGGGCGCAACCCTGCGAGCCCGCGCACGCGGCTCGAGCAATCGGTGCCTCAGTGCAGTCTGCAGCGGCCCATGGGCGACGTCCGGACCGGCGCCGTTGCCGAAGCCGCTGAAAAACTGCCGCCACGCCGGCGTCACACTCGCGGGATCGTCGAGAAACGCCTCGTAGAGTGCCTCGACATACGGCGCGTTGGCGCCGTGCAGAGGCGACGACTCAACCTGTCGCTCAAGTTTCTGGCTCATAGTGCGAAGAGTACCCCACCGAATCTGGGGCGGTCGTGTTGGCGCTCACCTCAACACAAGGCATGCGCGGACCGGCGCGTAGCTTAGCTCAACGGCGAACGAGTTGATACGCCCACGCAGCTGCCGCGCGAGCCGGAGGAGCGGCTTTTCTAGAGGATGGCCTCGAGCATCCACCACTCATAGCAGATCAGCGCAATATAGAGCACGAGGCACGACTGCATGACAGCGCTGACCCGGATGATGCGAAAGACGCGCGCTCGTGCGAGCGCCACGAGCACGAGGATGCCGATACCCGTTAGCGTCAATTTCACAAGGGCGAATAGCTCCGGATGGTCGGCAAGCACGTAGGCGAGCACCGGGTTTGCTTCGGTTGCTCCGTGGGTCATCAACGTGAGCGTCAGAAACGCATCCGTGACGCTCAACAGCAGAATCATCAGCGACATAAATAGCAGGTGCGGCTCGTGCCAATCGACGAGCGCATGGCCCTCACCCGCGCGCCGGCCGCCGCGGCGCCGAGGCGTTAGCCCGCCCTGCATGAATGTCCGCATGCTGAGCTCGCGTCGGTCATACCCGCCGCGTCGCTCGATCCCCTCGTCGGCAAACATCACTCTGGCATCTCGCACCGTCATTCCTCGAGCAAACTGTCTTATTGGCATCGTCGGGGAAAGACTAATGCAATTTCCAGGCCTTCTGCAAAGAAAGCGCAGTAATCAAGCCGCTCGGGGAGCTCAGGCGCGGCGCAAATAGGCCGAACTGTAAAAATAACCGACGGTCCGCTCGTCTACTGCGGCGGTACCTGGGTCGCGCCCAACAGGTAGGCGATGAGATTGCGCCTATCCTCCGAGTCTGCATAACCGGCGAAGACCATGCTCGTACCCGGAACGAAGCGTGCCGGAGCAGCGAGCCACGCGTCGAGCGCGCGTGGCGTCCAAACGAGTCCAGCATTCACCAACGCCGGTGAGTATTCGAAACCGGGCTTCTGCGCGGCCGCAGCGCCGAAAACTCCGCTGAGGTTGGGGCCGAGAACGTGATCTCGACCTGCTTCCAATGTATGGCACGCAATACACGCCAAGCTCAGGAGCTCGCCGCGCTCGAGATCGGCGTCGGCATACTCGGCGTCTTCGAGATAGGATTCGGCCGACATGATCGGCCCGACGTCGAAGTTCGCTGCGCTCGGCATCATTGCCGGCCTCGATGCCTGTGCGGCGTCGGTTCCGGTCTCCGGGGACGGCGCGCAACTCACGAGCAACGCTGCGGTCAGGGCGAATGTGGCTCGGTGGTTCATAGCGGCGGCGATTATAGACCGACGACCCGAGACCGGCCTCAGCGCGTCACGGGCCGAGGACAGCGGACGCGGGCAGTGTTCTAGAGGCTCCAGGCAAAATTTACCTGCAACGTGATGTCCGGGGCGGCGCGTACGATGAGATCCTCGATGACGGCAACCGTCAGTGTTCGGCGCTCATCGACCGCCCACCAGCCGCCAACGGTCGCCTGCATCGCAGCGTCTCCGAGCTCCTCGAGCCTGCTGTCGTAGAACGCCGTGTGGAGGTCGAGCTGCGCCTTGAAACCGAGGCGCGGAAAAGGCTGCCAGCTCGCGCCTACCATGCCAACGGCGACCCACTCGCGCGCCTGCGCGGGCAGCGTTTCGGGTTGGCCGATGCGCAAGAGTGAACCGCCCCAGAACCAGCCGGCGGCGTGGGAACGCCAGGTTGCCGTGCCCGTTCGCAGCAACGTCGCGCCCAGATCCGTCGCACCGCTACCCGCGAGCAACGCATCGTCGCCGGTCGGTAGTTTTAGCGTTAGCTTGAACAGCCATTCGTCCTGAGCGCCGAAAGAACGGGCGGCGCTGAGCTGCAAATCGCCAAGTCCGTTGTCTGGCTGGCTGCGAAAATAGACCGGCCCGGTGCCATCGGTGTAGAAGAGCTGCAGCTCGTCCTCGGGTCGCCTATTGCGCTTGCCATCTGGCAGATCGAACGTTGAATGCCAAGCGTCGATAACGTCGTCGAGCACACCACCAGACTGCCGGATCATGGGCAGCTCTGCACCGATCGTCCAGGACTCCGCGACCAAGCGCTGATAGATCAGGCTTGCTCGCCAGGTCTCACCGTCGACGATCAACTGCTCGGAGTCGGCGTTGACGAATCGGAAGTAGCTCGCCATCTCCCAGCTCAGCGCCAGCCGGCTCGGCATCTCGGCACCTAACCCAGTATCCCAGCTCGGCACGCCGAAGATCGCCATAGGCGGGCTCAGATTGCGAGCCCGGAACGGCTCCGTCAGTGGATCTGCCGATGCGGTCACCGCGAGCGTACAAAGCACGACCCCCGCAATGCGGCTGAAGAGCGCTCGCGGCAGTGTCTTGTGAAACAGCTTCATATCAGCGGCGAGACTCCCTCGTCAACGTGCTAGTCGGTATCCCTGTGACTCAGGCGCCGGCAGAGCATCGCAGCCGCCCGAGCGGGTAGTTAAGCACGGGCTAGCGGCGTTTTTCGATGATCAGGATCTCATAGCGGCCATCTGGACCGATGGTCCACGAGCTCAAAACGCCGGTCGCCGAGACGATCAACCAGCCGAACAGAGCAGCGAAGAAACCGCTGACCGCAAACCCCTCGAGCAGAGCCGCGACGAGACCGAACATCGCCGCATTGACCACGAGCAGGAACAAGCCGAATGTCACAATCGTGATTGGCAGTGTCACGATAACGACGACGGGGCGCAGTAATGCGTTGACGAGCCCCATAAGCAGAGCGGCGACGAGCAGTGTCCCGAAGCCCCGAATCGTAATTCCAGGCAGGATCAGCGCTGCTATCGCCAGCCCAAGCGCGTTGATTGCCGTTCTGAGGATGATCCCCTGCATGTATGCTTTCTGTCTCCACCTGAGGCGCTGGCATTGTAAGGCAGAGACTGTACCATTGCGGCTTCTGAGTTCAGGAACGCTACGATGAGATTGACGCTGCCTTCCCTAGTCCTGCTCGGCGTGAGCCTGCTCGCAGCCGGCTGTGACGGGAACGAGGGCAGAACAGCACTTCCCAATGCGAGTCTGCAAGTCGTGCACGCGGCGCCAAACCTCGGTCCCGTGGTCTTCAAGCGCGTGCAGGCCAACGCCACGCGCTTAGATTACATGCAAGGAGCGGCGTTCAGCTTCGACGTCGACACCTATACATTCAACTTCGATATCCTCGACGTCGACGATTCGGTGCTGCGAACCATCAGCCTGTCGGCGACGCTAGTCGAAGGCTCTATCTATTTCCTGATTCTGCGCGAGGTCGGCGGACAACCCGAACCGCTCCTGGTCGAAAGACCCGCAACGACTCAAGGCGCGGGAACGGAACTCGAGATCCTGCACGCCGCGACGACGCTCGGGGCCGTCGACGTCTACGTCGATCTCGAGCCGCTCGACCTGATGACAGCTACCGCTCGAGGCGCGATCGATTTCGATGACGTGCTCAGCGTACCCGCACTCGCGGACGGCAACTACGAGATCGTCCTGACGGATGCCAGCAACCAAGCGATCGTGCAGTTTCAGTCCACGCCGGTCGGCCTTGCAGGTTCGCAGGGTCTGTTTTTGGCGATCGTCGATGGGGCGGGCATCGGGCTGTCACCGCTGGCACTTGCGCTGGGAGACAGCGACGGTAGGACAATCGTCGATAGCAACAGCCAGTCAGGTATCCGAGTGATCAATGCACTGTCGGACCGCGAAGCGATCAATATTGGAATCGACGACCAACTCACCCCGCCGCTGATCTCGGGTGTTGCGTTCGCGACCGCATCTGCCTTCGAACTGATCGCCCCTGGAGATCACGACCTCAACGTCGAACCCACACTCATGCCGGGCGCCGTCGACATCGACCAGGCCTTCGTAGCGGAAGCAGGCCTGTTCCAAACGTGGCTCGTCGCCGGCAGCACAGGCTCAATGAGCGCGACTTCGTTCGAAGACGACTTTCGCGTCATCTCAGGAGAGTCGAAGCTGCGCGCTTTTCATGGGAGCCCCCAGAACGGCCCCGTCGCCGTCTTCGTCGTACCACCCGGCACCGACATCACGTCGATCGCACCGACTTCGCTGGCGTCTAACGGCATAACTTCGCCGAACGTCCGCGTTGCACCAGGCAGTTACGAAATCACAGTCGCGGAGCAGGCCACGGGCGCCGTACTCGCAGGCCCGATAGCAGCCACGATCGCGGCTGACGGATACTATGGGATCCTGCTGACCGATGCGGCTGCGGGCACAGGCCTCGAGGTAACGCTGCTGTTCGATTTCTAATCGGCCAACCGCGCTAGGCCTCGAGCGCCGCCACGACCCGAGCCGGCGTGAGCGGTGCATCACGTAAGCGAACATCCACGGCATCCGCCAGTGCGTTCGCTATAGCCGCAGCCATCGGGCCCTGCACGGCCTCTCCGGCACCGACGAACGGCAGCTCGGGCCGATCGATGAGCGCGACTTCGATCTCGGGGACCTCGCTGAATCGCAATATCGGGTAGCTGACCCAATCCGTGGACTCGATGCGCCCAGCGCTAAATTTGACCTGCTCTTTGAGCGTCCAGCTCGTCGCTTGAACGATACCGCCCTCGAGCTGGTTCTTGACGCCGTCTGGATTGATAACCTGCCCGACGTCTGCAACCGCAAACGCCCGCAACACACGAATCCGCCCGCTACTGGGATCGACGGCGATGTCGGTGACGAGCGCGAGGTAGGTGCTCAAATTCTTGTACTGCGCGAAGGCCACGCCCCGACCGATCTGCCCGGACGCCGTCACCGGGCGCGCAGCGTCGGCGAGCTCGCGCACGCCCGTGAGCACGGCCCGACCGCGTTCGTCCTCTAGGTGCTTCAACCTGAACTCGAACGGGTCGGCACCGACTTCTCGCGCGAGCTCATCCATGAACGACTCGATAGCGAACACGTTACCGTTGGCGCCCAGCGAACGTAGCGCGGAGTTTCGCAACGGCGGATCTTGCACGAGGTGCTCCGTGACCCTGAGATCCGGGATCGCGTAGAGCGGGATACTGTTGCGATCGGCGCCGCCCGTCGGTTGCCTGCCATCGGTGACAGGCGGCATCGGCAGTGGATCTGCTTTCTCCCGCCCCGCCAGCACGCCGCCTGCCGACGGCCCTGCGGATGGCCGGGTCGAGTGACTGCAGCTCCACACGTCGTAGCGCCAGCGTACGATGCGATCTTCCGCGTCGAGGCCCGCCGAGACTTGCAGGCTCATCGCCGAGCCATAAGGCTCGTAGCAGAACTCGTCCTCGCGGGACCACAGCAGACGAATCGGCCGATCGGGAATAGCGCGGGCGATCAACGCAGCGTCGCAGGCAACATCGTCGGCACCGTTGTGCCCGTAGCAGCCCGCCCCTTCGGCATGAATGCACCGAACCTGCGACACGGGCAGCGCGAGCACGTCGGCGATCGCTCCGCGCAGAGGATACATGCCTTGCGCATGACTCCAGACATCCATCGTAGATCCATCCCATTGCGCGATCGCGCAGGATGGACCCAACGATGCATGTGCGATGAACGGCCGGGAGTAATCGGCGCCAAGCGTGCGCACGACCTGTGCCCCCGTTGGGGGCACCTCAGCGATGACCTCGTCTGCCGTCTCGAGGTCGCGAAGCAGCAACGGCAGCGCGTCGGGTGCCGGATAACGCCGCGACGTTCGCCAGCGCGTCGCAGCGCGTAGCGCTGCAGCGGCATCGATGGCTTGCTCTTCGCGTTCGGCGACGACCGCGAGAAAATTACCATCACGAACGACCGAGATGACACCGGGCATGCGCCGGACCGCAGCATCGTCGGTCGAAACGATCTCGCTCACGGCCAAATCGCCGCGCACGATACGCGCATGCACCAGTCCGG
>JAOTTJ010000461.1 GCA_029864465.1 Gammaproteobacteria bacterium
CCCGAAGGTCGTTCTCGTTAAACAGACCGGTCTCATCGAGCGCCCTGGCAACTGCCGCACTCGTATCCCCGGGCGGGAAATCCGTGCCGAATACAATTTGTGTAGTGGCAACCAGTTCCAGTAGTGAAACCAGGGCACCTCGGTTGGCAGCGCCGGCAACATCGTAATAGAACTTCTTGAGTTCACTGGTAAAACCATCAGGGAGTGCTTCCGTCGCCCTGGCGGCGGCGCTTTCGATACGGCCGGCCAGGAACGGCATGCTGCCACCTGCATGAGACCATATGAAACGAATATCCGGAAATCGAACGGCATCGCCGCTGAAGGCAATCCCCATGATTGCCCGGGTGGTGTCGGTACCATACTCAAGTCTCGAGGGGTGCACCCCCGGGGCATACTCGAGATTTCTGCAGCAATCGGCTGCAGTCGGATGCACGGTAACCACCGCTCTACGTCGATTGAGCTCCTCCATCACAGGCCTGAACGCCGGGTTTCCCAACCATACATCGTTGTAACTGGTAAAAAGCCCGATACCGTCTGCCCCGAGCGTATCGTAGGCGTAGGCAATCTCCTCCAGGCTTGCCTCGACGTCCGGCAATGGTACGGCGGCGAACAGACCGAAACGTGTGGGGTGCGCCTGCACGAGTTGCGCGCCGTACTCGTTACAGGCCCGCGCCAATCGGCGGGTCTGTGCCACATCTCCGAACCAGAGTCCTGGGTTTGTTATAGAAATGACCGATGCGGCGACACCACCCTCGTCCATATCCTCGATGGAATGCTCAGGCCGCCATGTTGTATTTGCCGGATTTAATAATGGACGGCCCCTGACATCGGTGACCCATGCCGGCGGAGCGAAATGGTGGTGAACGTCGATTCGACGTGGATTATCCACCCCCTGGGCCCGAACCAAAGGAGGAAGACCGGTTGCGAGGGCAGCAGCCAACGCCGAGCGAATAAACTTCCTCCGGTCAAAGCTAGACATGGTTGATTCTCCGATGTTCATAGATAGCTACTGGCAGATTATCAAACCTGGCAGGATTAGACACGGGATATGAATCAGTACATGGACGCCAATGCGTTCCACTTCTTCTGAATCGCCTCCGATTCGCAAGAAGCTTACCAGCGGGTGTGTGAATCGCAGGCGATTCGACTCGTCGGATAGCGTTCGGCAAAGTTTGAATGTAGCCGTGGCATGTCCGCTTCCAGGGCCGAAGTCGCCGCTAACCAACGTGAATGATATGGACTAGGCGCGATGTTCGGAAATGGGATCTCCTCACCGCCTGAATCGGGTTGCAACCTCCGGGTCGCACTCGATACCGATCAGCTCGAGATGTGGTGAGTAATGTAACGCCAGGTTCGCTGTGAAGGGCTCGGCGAGATACTCTGGGTCTTCCAGAAAAATCTCGATGGATACCCGTCGACCATCGTCATCCAACGTGTACCGTTCTGTCACGTGCTTCATCGCTCCTGAGGGAATCCCGATATTCGAGATCGGAGAGCGATGATCAGCGAAAAACCGCGTATCCACGACCAGCGTATCGCCATCCCACCAGCCGATCGAGTGGCCCTGGACAGTACGCTCGATGTCGTCCGGATGCTCTCTTAGCCCCATGTGAATCGTTCGTTCAGCGTTATAGAACTCACCCTTCATTACAACAACGTCTTCGGACAGAGTGATCTCCTTCAGGTAAAGACCGCTTGCAACGAGCCAGGGCGTCGGCCAGGCCACGCAGTCGGCACCTGGATCCACGGATCCGTCATACGCCTCTTTGCCGGCTTGCCCCCGCTCCGTGAGGGGATGTTCGTTCATCCGTGCGCTAAACGCCCTCGATAGCGACTGATCACCTTGCCAGACGCCGGACAGATCCGTAGTTATCGCGTTAGCGTCATAGTTCATTCGATCTCGGAATCGATTGATCGAAACCAGTTGCTCGCCATCTGGACTCTGAATAGACAATAGTAATCCGTGCGCTTTGGTGAGATCCCGGTCCCGATTGATCCGCGCAGAGACGAGATCACCGGCCACGAAGGAGTCTCTGGTCCAGCCGCTCCGCGTCATGACCGCGACAGCGTCCGTCTCAATCAGCCATTCAGTTCCGTTATCTTCCTCGATGACGAGATAGACGTGCGGATTAGTCCAGTCGAACTGCGCCACAGTACCCTCGAGCACAAAAATGTTTCCCAGGTCAAAGGCAGAGTTGCTGTGATGGGCGTACGCGATGGGATGGGCGGCGAGATGCGCGCCCGTTAAGAGAAGGACCTTGAGCGACAGGCAAGCAATAGACCTCAAAGTCGCACGCGGATCGATTTTCTTCATGGTTAATCCAGCACTATTTCAAGGCAGGTGGGCTCGATCGTCAGTGGTAT
>JAOTTJ010000462.1 GCA_029864465.1 Gammaproteobacteria bacterium
ATCGGCTACGGCAGCCAGAAGATCCACCATGTACTGCGTCGAGTCGTCGAGATCGGCCTTCGTGCCGATGTTCCCGTGCGCCGGGACCATGATGTCGTAGTCGATCCTAGCCTGGAGGTCTCTGTTGGCGTCAATCCATGCCGAGACCGTTGCACCGGCCATGGTCTCGAACGGCAGACGACGCACGTTCACGAAATCGACTGCGAATACGGCGCGTTCGTCCGGGAAGTGGATTATCGACAAATCATTACTGTGGCTTGGCAGCGCGTGGATCATCTCTACCGTCTTGCCGCCTAGTGTGACGGACGTGCGATCTGAGTAGGTGCGATCCGGCGCGCGAACTTCGGCATAGATCGGTTCGTCGGCGACAGCCGCCAGATTCGGAATCATGTTCTCGTGACCGATGAGCTCTGCCGTGCTCTCGAATACAGCGCCACCCGATGCATGGTCCTCATGGAAATGGCTGTAGAGCACATATCTGACCGGAACATCGAAGCGCTCGGCCAGTTCGTCCTGCAACCACATGGAGAAATCCGTACCGATCGGATCGGCCAGAATGATGCCCTCTGAAGTAACGAGAAACACCGTGCGATGGGCGTTGTTCGTCGCGCGGTAGAGATCCCCGGTGACGTTATCGATTGATCGCGTAGGCGCCTGCTGCGCCGAGGCTTGTTGGCTAGAGCCTAGTGCAGCGACACAGCCGACCACCAGCGACGCAACAGTTCTGATACCCATAGAGACGTTCCCCGTTTTATTGCGCTTGGCTGGGCTTCGTTGGGTTCGGGCGATTGGAATCGAAGTCCCGCCGAGGAGTGTACCAATATGAGCAGTTACCGAACCGCAGCTTCTGGAAAGAACTTTACGTTCTAGCCGTAACGTCCTGGCAAGACGCAATATGCCCCCCATATCGAAACGGAGAAGCTAGCGAACCCTGTGTAAATGCTCTGACAGAATATCTTCCGTAGATTCAATCGGAATTAGCTGTCGCATGTTGTGTATGTATATGAAGCTTTTTCGGCGGTGCTCTACACCCCGCAGATACAGCGTGTTCTCGCGATAGCGAGTGTGACGGCTCGGGTCGACGGCTACGACGATTCGGTCACCCGGGACGAACGTTTCTCTGTCGAAACCGAGCGCGAGGAGCTCGCGCACATTATCCATTTCGAGCGTCCACGTTTGCCCAATCGCAATACCGTCAATCGCCTGCCCGCCCGGGATGTCAGTGATTTCAACAACGATGAGTGGATGAGGATCGATCAGCTCGAATTTTCTCACCTCGACTTCGGCCGTGAAACGTCCCTGGTCATCGTAAATTCCGATGACGGAATGATGGCCGAGGGCGATGGTAGCCAATAGCGAGACGATGATTGCCGTCATGAATCTATACATTCGTTCACCGAACACTGGCTAGCGGCCAGAAGCCAAACTTCTTTTGCTGATAACGCCAGGAATCAACCGAGCAGCTACTCACCCGGGTGCCGATATCAGGCACGCAAACGAGAGCGCGCAAGCCGGTCGACCGGCTTGCGCGCTGGAACAAACAGAGTAAAGCGCCGAGCATCGACGCTGCACGCTCGATCAGTCGCTGACGATATTGAAGCGCTGGACTCTACGACCGAAATTGGTCTCGGCAACGTAGAGGTTGCCGTCCGAATCCGTCGCGATCGTATGACCGTGCGTGAAGTCGCCGGGCATGTGTCCGGGTCGCCCGAACGTGGCCAGCGATTCGCCCGTCTTGTGGTCGAGGATATGCACTTTCTCCTCGGCGCCATTCATGACGTAGAGCCATTGCTGTGCGTCGTCAGGGGAGAACGCGACCCACCAGGCGGTGCCGCGCCGGACCGGGTGCTCGACGAAGTCGTCGATGCGCGCGACGTGAATATCCCGGACGTGGTTACCGAGCTTGGTAAAGACCTGCACGCGACTGCCCTGACGGTCACAGACGTAGATGAGACCGTCGTTGCTCATCTCGATGCAGTGCACGACATTCGTGAACGTGCCGGGCGTCGCCGCCAAGTGCTCCTGGTACGTCGCCTGCCGGCCCCACTGGCGTAAATAGTTGCCATCACTGTCGAACACGACGACGCGCTTGTTGCCGTAACCGTCGGCGATGTAGATATCGCCGTTGTCGGGGTCCACGACGGCACCAGCCGGCCGGTTCAGGTGCACGCGGCTCTGGTTCGTGAACGGTGCGCCCAAAGAGCCGTCGGCCGAGTCGAAGATGCCCTTCTCGCCGATCTGCATAATGAGTCTGCCACTGTGACTGTAGCCCTGCACCATCGCGTCTTCGTTGCCGGCCACCCAGAGATTGTCGTCCTCGTCGAAGCTGCAGCCGTGAACGTCGGTCGGGTCGACATCGGGGT
>JAOTTJ010000463.1 GCA_029864465.1 Gammaproteobacteria bacterium
TCGCCGTCGTGGCGACGTCGACCGTTCGCTCGCCGATGCCGATAGAACGGTCGAGGCAGAGTACTTCGTGCCATTTCTCGTCCACACGCCGATGGAACCGCCCGTCGCGCTCGTGGATGCGACCGTTCGTCCCGTGCGCGTTTGGGCAGCGACACAGGCGCCTAACGAGACTCGCCAGTACGTCGCCGAGGCGCTCGGGCTCGAGAAGACTGACGTCGAATGCGAGATCACGCTGCTCGGGGGCGGCTTCGGCCGCAAATCGAAACCCGACTTCGCCTGCGAAGCCGCCATCCTGTCGGACGCAGTCGGCGCCCCGGTCCGGCTGCAATGGTCACGCGAAGACGAGATTCAGCACGGCTATTACCATGCGGCAAGTGCGCAGCATGTCAGGGCGGGATTGGACGGCGCCGGTAACGTGACGGCCTGGCACCACCGCGCCGCGTGGCCGTCGATCATGGCTTTGTGGACTCCAGACCACAGAACGGGCTCGGCGTTGGAGGTCGGCTTAGGCCTGGTCGATCTGCCGTATAACAACGTGCCGAACATTCAGATCGAAACTGGTGAGGCGGACGCTATGCTTCGCGTCGGCTGGTATCGATCCGTCAACAACATTCAGCACGCGTTTGCCATCAATTCGTTTGCGCACGAGCTCGCGATTGCAGCCGGAAGGGATCCATTGGAGCTCATGCTCGAGTTGATCGGTGATGCCGATGAGATGGATTTGACCGAGGATGGTGTCGAGGAAGTCTGGAACTACGGGGATGCGATCGAAGATTGGCCGATCATGCCCAAGCGCCTGTCCAATGCGTTGCGTGCAGTCGCCGCAAGCTCGGGATACGGTAAGCCTATGCCCGATGGCCACGGACTCGGTCTTGCATGTCACCGCTCTTTTCATAGCTACGTTGCGACCGCAGTACACGTCGTGGTTCGTGATGACGGCTCTTTGCATATCCCGCAGGTGAACGTTGCGATCGATTGCGGGCGCTACGTCAACCCCGAGGGGATACGCAAACAGATCGAAGGCGCAGTGGTATTCGGTCATACCATCGCCCGGCATGGAAAGATTACGACCAGTGGCGGCGCCGTTGAGCAAAGTAACTTTCACGATTACCCGGTGACGCGCATAGGCGACGCTCCGCTCGATGTTCGCGTAGAGATACTGGACGACTACGTCCATCTGCGTTCGTGTGGCGTCGGGGAACCGGGAGTGCCGCCTTATGCCCCCGCGCTGGCAAACGCCATCTTCGAGGCGACTGGACGACGACATCGGACGTTGCCATTAACTGACGAGGTGTTGTCAGCCTAGATTGGGGCCGAGGGGCCGCGGACGCAGTCGATGTGTCCGTTTTCTGGGGGTATCGCGCAGATTACGATGGTATATTTCCGGCATCGAGCCGACGGTCGACAATAAGGAGACACCGATGGAATCCAAGAAGAAACTTCCCGCAGAAGCCGTAGACCTTTACACACAATTCATACATGGTGATTTGAGTCGGCGTGATTTTCTTGCAGGCGTGCAGCGTTTCGCCGTCGGGGGGTTGACGGCTGCGGCAATCGTCGAGGCCCTCATGCCGGATTACGCTCTGGGCCAGCAGGTATCCAGGGACGATGAGCGGATCACGGCGACCTATGAGACGGTTCCTTCGCCGGACGGACACGGTTTCATGCGCGGCTATCTCGTGCGGCCATTCAGTGCCGATTCACGCAGTGAAACGTCGGCGCGATTGCCGGGCGTCATTGTCATCCACGAGAATAGAGGGCTGAATCCTCATACAGAGGATGTCGCACGCCGCTTCGCTCTGGAGAACTTCATGGCGTTCGCGCCAGATGCACTGACTCCGTTCGGCGGCTATCCGAGCGATGACTATCGAGGCGGGCAGCTTTTCAGTGAGCTCGATCGCGACAAGATGACGCAGGACTTCGTCGCCGTCGCTCGTTGGTTGAAAGCACGTCCTGATTGTACGGGCGTGATCGGCGCAACCGGTTTTTGCTTCGGCGGCGGCATGTCCAACAGGCTGGCCGTTTTATTGGGCAACGACCTGGCAGCGGCCGCCCCGTTCTATGGCGGTGCGCCCGCCGCCGAGGAGGTATCGGATATCAGCGCCGCCGTGCAAGTCCATCATGGCGCACTCGATACCCGATTGGTTAATGCGTATCCCGATTACGAGGCAGCGCTGCGGCGCAACAACGTGACGTTCGAGGGCCATATCTACCCGGATTCTGTCCATGGCTTCTTTAACGACGCTACGCCGGAGCGCTACAACAAGCCCGCAGCAGAGCTCGCGTGGACGAATACGATCGGTTGGTTCAATCGACATCTTCGCGCGGCTTAGGCTCACACTGGCTCGCGGCGGCTGG
>JAOTTJ010000464.1 GCA_029864465.1 Gammaproteobacteria bacterium
GCATTGGCTGAGGCCGTAGGCCGGGCCGGAAACGTTCTCCTGCTCGAGCGCCTGAGTATGGACTCGGTCGAGCTCGAGGGCGGCGCGGCGGCTTTGCAGGTCGAGAAACGCAATCCGCCTATCGCGGCGCTGGCGCGTGCGGCGCTTGCAACAGCACCGTTCCCGTTGCCCGTCGTGCCCATCAAGGTCAGCCAGTTCTGGGTGTTCGGCCGTGCCCAGGACGATGTGCCGACGTTGCCGGCCGTCGCTGTCCACGCTTACGCGCGCGGGGTGCACGATGAGCTCATCGCGCGGATTAACGAAGCTCGGCCTGACGTGGGCGAGCGATTACTCCGCGAGCATAGCCGCTCCGCACCGGGAGCGCTCGTTCGCACGATGACGGTTCTGCGCGCGTTGTTTCGAGACGATCCCATGCTCGCGCGAGAGCTGCTCTCAGATCTCGATGCTGCACCCGAGCCTATCTCGGGTGTTGCCGTGGCCGGATGGCGCTCGCTGCTCGAGGCTCTCATCGAGATGTTCGGTGGGGCTGACAGCCGCTACCTCGATTACTACGGTGCCGCCCGCACCGTGATGACGCTCTCGTATCACGAGGTGATCGCCGACGGCTGGAACCCGGCGGCCGCTGGGCTCGAGGGCAGGGCCGTGTTCGTCGGCTTCTCCGAGCCGAGCGCGCTCGATCAGCAGGACGTCTTCTATACGCCGTTCTCCGAGAGCACAGGCACGAACCTGAGCGGTGTCGAGATCGGGGCCACCGCTTTTATCAACCTGTTGCGCATGCGCTCGGTGCGCCCGCTGCCGATGCCGGCACATCTCTCAGCCGTCTTGCTCTGGGGTATGGCCGTCTCTGCGTTGTTACTGTGGCTCCCGGCTCGAGGCGGGCTGCTCACAGCCGCGCTGGCCGGCCCGATCTACGCTTGGGTCGCCTACCTGCAATTCGAGGCCGCAGGGCTCTGGTTGCCCCTTGTCGTGCCGCTGATGATCCAGCTGCCCGTCGCTGTGCTCGTCGCCGTGGCCTGGCGCTATGCCGAGGCGAAGGCCCACGGCGAGCACGCTGGGCGCACGTTGCGGCACTACCTGCCTTCCTGGGTTACGGAGGACGCCGCGCGGCGTACCGACGGCGTCGGCGCGAGCACGCGTCTGCTTTACGGGTCCTGTCTCGTGACCGATGCCGAGCAGTACACGGCGCTGTCGGAACGGCTGTCGCCGGAGGCGCTGCACTGCCTGCTCAACGACTACTACGCGGTGCTGTTTCGTGAGGTCGAGCGCTACGGCGGCTTCGTTGCCGACGTGGTCGGGGATTCTATGGTGGCTGTATGGACGAGTACGACGCCCGATCCGGCCGGGCACGAGGCTGCCTGCCGCGCCTCGCTAGCCATCCTGTCCGCCGTCGACGAGTTCAACGCGGCCGGAGATCATCCCGTTCTGCCGACGCGGATCGGTTTGCATGCGGGCAAGGTCCTGCTCGGTGACGTCGGTGCGGAATCGCATTTCGAGTACAGAGCCGTCGGTGACATCGTCAACACAGCCTCTCGGTTGCAGGCCTTGAACAAGCGCCTCGGGACGCGCGCGCTCGTCTCCGCCGAGGCGCTGCATGGAACGGCGCATCTCGCCGTGCGCCCAATGGGCACGTTCCTGCTAGCCGGAAAGGGCACGCCGCTGGTTCTCAGCGAGCTGCTGGGTCTCGAGGCGACCGTGGCGCATGCGGCCGAGCTCGTGGAGCGCTTCGCAGCGGCGCTAGCGGCGTTCGTGGCGCAAAACTGGTCTGATGCCGAGCGGGGATTCGAGGGGTTGCTGGAGCTTGTCCCTGATGATGGACCGAGCCAGTTCTATCTCGCGCAGTGTCGCGCGCTCATGCGTAACGAACCGGGCCCTGGCTGGGACGGCACGATCTCCCTGGCGGAGAAGTAAGCGCGCCTGATGCCGGTCGGCGCCAGCGTTTCGTGCGCTTACATCGGCCCGTCGGCGAGACGTTGCGAGGGCTCCGGGCTTGCGGTGACCAAGAGCTCGAGCTCGAGTCGATGCTCGACGCGCGCGATGATTTCGTCGATCTCATCCAGGCATTCCGCATGCGTTTCGGGCACTCGCGCGATGAGCTCGCGCAGCAGTCGCTGAGTCTGCTCACGCAGCTCATCTGACGCACTGGCAAGCAGGCTGACGAGCCGCACGAGTCTGCGCTGATCCTGCGTCGACAAGCGCTCGACGATGAGCAGGAGATCGACGGTCTCCTCTGAGAAAATCACGTGATTCATCGGCGTTCGATTCTCATTCATTGTTGGCGACGCCGTCTTGATACCAAGGAACGCCCCCGACAGTCTGTCCGGCGCGTGACATATCTCCGAATTTGCTCTCAGT
>JAOTTJ010000103.1 GCA_029864465.1 Gammaproteobacteria bacterium
TGAGTACATCGCGACGATGTCCCACGAGTTTCGAACGCCTATTACCGCGATGTTGGCCCACGCAGAGCACCTCACCGAGGCGACGTCACCCTCTGAGGTTCATGAAACGGCGCTCGCCATACGCCGAATTACACAGCAACAGCTCTGGCTGATCGATAATCTTCTGGTTCGTGCAGGGTTCGAGGCCGACGGATTCTCCATTCACCGTTCCGTTACAGATGTCCGTGCATTGGTAGACGACCTCTGCCTCGTGTTCGCGCCGCTCGCGGCCGACCGAGAGCTGTCGTTCGCAGCACGCGTGGAGCGAAACGTGCCAGAATTTTTACTGCTCGATTCTCTACATGTCCGCCAGATTCTCGTGAATCTGCTGAGCAACGCCATCAAGTTTACGGATGAAGGCAGTGTGGAGCTCGTTATCGAGTATGAGCGCGACAATCTGGCGGCCACCGTTACTGATACGGGTCCCGGGATATCGGCGCAGGACAAGGCCACGCTCTACCAGAGCTTTCGACGGAGTCGTGAAGAGCCGCGAGCGGCTGGCGCCGGGTTGGGCCTCAGCATCTCAAATCGGCTTATTGAGGCACTCGGCGGCGAGCTGGCCATCGACGCGGAATCTGGTAACGGAACGCGCGCCGTTATGCGCGTGCCCGCCAGTGCCCCCGACCTTGAGCCTGCCGCGTCGGCGGATTCGACGGGCGGCCTGATCGTGCTCGGCGAGGACGACCCCGATATCACCGATCTGTTGACCCTGCGCCTCAGCGAGGCGGGATACCGAGTGCACGGCGTTGCCGATGGCAATGCCGTCGTCGCGTCTGCACTGTCGTCGGATCCCAGGCTCGTAATCGTGGATATCAACATGCCCAAGCTCGACGGTCCGGCTGCGGCCCGACAGCTACGGGAGAGAGGGTTTCAGGCGCCGATCATCGCCCTATCGGGTGCGACGGCCCGCGAGGACATCGAATACGCCCTCGCCTCCGGCTGTACAGAATTTCTACGAAAGCCACCGCACCTTCCGACGCTCAAGCGGCTGATCCAGAGACTGCTCGCCGCGCCCGCCGCGGATTGATCGGCGCCGACCGCGTTTCCCTAACTCACGCCAACGCAAACAAATGTAACAGCACCGCGGTTCGCCGCGAGGACCCACTAGACTATCGGCTGTATTCCTGCGCGAGCGGGACCCGCTGGTGAAGAATCAAGGAGTAGGTGAGTATGTCAGTTGCAAGAGTGACGGAAATTACGAGTACGTCCAAGAAGAGTTTTGATGATGCGATGGAAGAAGGGATAGAGCGGGCCGCGAAGACGCTCGAGAACATTACGGGCGCGTGGATTGCGAATCAGGAACTGGTCGTCTCGGACGGTAAGATTAAAGAGTATCGCGTACGAATGAAGGTTACTTTCGTATTAATGGGCTAGGGGAGGCATCAATGGACATACTCGGTACGTTACTCGGATCCGGCCAGGACGGGGCTGTC
The DNA here is from genome assembly GCA_029864465.1 of Gammaproteobacteria bacterium. Classification (GTDB taxonomy): domain Bacteria; phylum Pseudomonadota; class Gammaproteobacteria; order Steroidobacterales; family Rariloculaceae; genus JAHEEM01. The sequence goes on from JAOTTJ010000103.1 coordinate 1,473, forward strand.
GGCCAGGTCGCGAAGCAGCTGGGCCTCGGGGCTTCCGACTCCCAGGCGTTGCTGAAAAAGCTCGTTCCCACGCTCGCAGGCAGCATCAAGCAGACTGCGGTGAGCCCAGGCGGACTCGAAAAACTCACAGCTGCGCTCGGTAAAGGGAATCATCAACGTTACCTGGACGACCCGTCGGCTCTGGAGGACTCTGCGACCATCAGCGACGGTAATGCCATTCTCGGTCATTTGCTGGGCAGCAAGGAGGTCAGCCGACGCGTCGCCGACGAGGCTGCGGCCGACACCGGAATAGATGCTGGACTCATCAAGAAATTTCTGCCGATTGTTGCTGCCGCTGCCATGGGGGCGCTGAGCAAGCAGACTGGCGCTGGCGCGAACCTCTCCAAGTCGAACTCGGCGGGCGCATTGGATTTGCTAGGCGGGTTGCTCGGCTCGACTGCTGGTCAATCGACCGCCGGCAAGCTGTTCTCGCTCGGCAAGAAGTTATTCTGAGCAAGACGCGCAAACGCAGACAAACCTTCGAGAGCGAGACTTCAACTGATCCACCTGCCATGAACTCAACTGTAAGCGAATCACCCGAACCGCCCACGCAAGCTAAGTCGTTCAGTGGACTGAAGGTTCTCATCATTGTGCTCGTTACCGTGGGGGTAACGCTGGGTGCGGTTTGGGTGGTGCGCACGTACATCTATCCGAGTGCGTTCCGGCCGACGGAGCTTTCCGCTCGCGAGCAGTCGGTCGTGGACGGCAAGCTCGAACAGCTCGGAGTCGGAGGAATTTACGACGCCGAGCCAGCGGAATCGGCGAGATTGCTCGAACCCGAGCCCTATCGCGAAGACGAAGGTCGGCGCCTGATCTCATTTACAGAGAAAGAATTGAACGGGTTATTGGCGTACAACACCGATCTTGCCTCGCGGCTCGCAATCGATCTCTCCCGCAATCTCGCCAGTGCAAAACTGCTGTTGCCCATGGACGAGGATGTTCCGTTCGTAGGAGGTAAGACGATCCGTATCGACGCTGGACTCGAGTTGTCGTTCACGAGTAACAGGCCGGTCGTCGCTCTTCGGGGCGTCAGCGTGATGGGCGTCCCGGTTCCGAATGCCTGGCTGGGCAATCTCAAGGATGTCGATCTCGTGCAGCAGTTCGGCAGCGATCGCGGTTTCTGGCAAGCGTTCGCAGAGGGTATCGAGTCCCTGGAGATTGAAGACGGTGAGCTGCAGATCCAATTGAAGGACTAGCTTGGCCGAAGAGTTCTGTCGTGTTTTTTTTTGCAATTCTGGTCTCGAAATGTAGAATTCGGCCGCCCGGTTAAAGCACTGCATCGTGCTCCGTGCGGAATCCCTGAGAACCTCGTAGGAGAAATTCGTAATGTCTATCCGCAGATTATGCGTGCTCGCGCCTCTAGCCCTTGTTTCGACGATCGTTTCAGCCCAGGACGAGGAAGGTTTCTCTGGTCGAGCCGGCTTGGGGTACCTGTCGACGACCGGTAACACCGAAACCGAGAGCCTTAACGTCAATTTCGAGATGGGCTGGAACTACGAGCCCTGGCATCACCGCTTCGCGGGTCTGGCAGTTCGTTCGAGCACGTCGAGCGTGACGACGGCCGAGGCGTACGGTCTGAATTGGCAGTCGAATTACGACATCGACGAGCGCTCTTTCTGGTACGGGCTGATCGCTTGGAACAAAGACGAGTTCAGCCCCTACGAGCAGCAGATCAGAGAGGCGGTCGGTTACGGTCGCCATTTTATCCAATCTGAGCGCCACAATTTGACCGGTGAAGTCGGTATCGGTTTAAGGCAAGCGGACTTGCGTGACGGGACGACCCAGGATGACACGATCTTGAGACTCAGCGGAAACTATGACTGGACAATCAGCGAGACGTCTCGATTCAGTCAGACGCTCGCGATCGAAAGTGGCTCAGACAATACGTATACGGAAGCTACGTCGAGCCTTGGCGTCGACATCAATGACGATCTCGCCCTCGTCGTCTCGTATACGCTCAGAAACAACAGCGATGTCTTGCCGGGCACGGAGAAGACCGATACGTTCACGGCCATCACGATCGAATATTCGTACTGAGCTAGCTAGAGACTAGATCGGACCGACTGCGTGGTCGCAGGCGCCGATCGACCCGGGTGACGACAGCCGCGGTATTCGCGCTCTTCGGCACGATGCTCGCTATCGCCTCGTGCCGGGACCGAGCGGCTTCCTGATCACCTTCGGCAACCCGCAAGCAATTCTGTTCTACATGGGGCTACTGCCGGCGTTTGTCGATATCGCGACCGTGGTCTGGGCCGACGCCTTGATCGTCATGGCGGCCGCGACGGTGACGATTGCGATCGTGAAGCTCAGTTATGCGTACTTGGCGGACCGTGCCCGGGCGCTGTTCGAGAACAGCCGGGCTCGGATGATCATAAACCGTCTCGGCGGTGGTGTGCTGGCCGGGACCGGCGTGTTCCTGCTGTTGCGCGCCTAGCGATTCGGTTCCGAGGCTGCGACGCTTACTGCAGGTTGCCGCAGTTATACGGTTGAATTTGAATATCCGGCTGCCAGACCCAGTAACGGCTGAATTCCAGCGTCTCCGTGAAACTTTCTGGGTCGGTAATCGAGATGTGGTAATTCAGCCGTTGCTCATCCTCGGCGAGATCGAAGCGCTCGACGAGCTTGATCGACCGGCTCTGGGGCGTGCCGTCGCTGTAGAGGTACGATGCTTCAATGCCGTCTGTCTCGACGACGAGCGCCTCACCCTCCCAATGGCCGCGCGAGTGACCCAGCAACGTGTAGGACGTGGGAACGGCCACGGGCGGCGCATTCATATGCACGAGCCGCTCGGTATCGAACTCCTCGAGACGAATCAGAATGTTCGCGCCCTGCGCGATGAACTCCAGCGGATAGGCGGACGCCATGATGTAGGGCATGCCTTTGGCCCGGCACTCCGTGAACCCACTCGCGCGTGGGTCGTACTGAGCTTTGATCGTGCGTGCGTGGGCCGTGAGTTGGGTGATGCCCGAGCTGTACAGCGGGTAGGCGTCGGGGTCGTTGAAAATCGGGGTCCAGACGCGGAATAGCCCGTTTGCCGTGGCGCGACCCTGGACGGCGCGTTCCTCGTCAAGGCCGCGCTCGTAAGTGTTGCCGCTGCGGCCCGCGGGCCAATAAGGCTTGGAAACGGCCCTGAGCAGCACTTCCCGGCCGTCCGGTAGCAGCATGTTCTCGGCGAAGATCTCTGGACGCCCGCGCAGCGAGGATTGGCCGGCGAGATGCACACGGTCGCCGACCTTGATGAAGTCCCGGTCCACACCACGCAGTCTCAGTGTACTGACCGAGCCCGTTTCGACGAACCAATCTACGGTCTCGCCCCGGGCGTCGGTGACCGCGACCGTGTAGGACGGATGCGGATTGCGCCACCGAACCTCGGTCACGACACCTTCGATCTCGATGGGGTTCTCCTCGTCGTAGATGCCGATGCTGCTGTGATGCGCGTGAGCGGAAAGCGCGAGACAGGTCAGGCTCAAGGTCAGTATGAGTCGATGCATCTTCAGTCCCCCAGGACAGTGTCGATGTTCTAGTTCTAACGTAGCCTACGATCGATTGTACTGATATTCCGGCCGCTTGGAATAGCGCGCCGAGCGGCAGAGATCTATTGGGGAATCACCGGCAGAATCAATCGGCTCGGCATAGCGCCGCCGACGTGCACGATGTGATCGCCGGCGTTCACGCCGTTGATGTGCGTGATGCCGCCTGCACCTGGTAGCTCCGTGCCCTGGAGTCTCAGGACCAACGATTCGCCTGCGCGGAACATGGTGCTCGACGGTAGGATCTCGATCTGCACCTCGACACGTTCGCTTGGCGTGAGCGGCAGGACTCTCCGATGGTGGAGGAACGGGTGCAGTTCCGTGCTCCTATCAGTGTCCAGCTCACGATGCGAGACGCGCAGCCAGCCGCTTGCGACGTGACCGTCCTCGACGTCGTTGTAACCGGCCATGAAAACTTCGTTTCCATCCCTGTCGAGCTTACTCAAGCCTACGTATAGGTCCATGTCGTCAGCGCCGGCAGCCTCGACCCAAACCCTGAGATTGGCCGTGCCCGTAATTTCCGTGTCGGCGGTGAATCTATGGCTGAAGCGGAGCTGCGCGCTGGCGTCCTCGGCGTCGTATCTTAGCGCCGCGGCGTCTGGCAGCGACTCATCGGCGAGACCGCCGTCAGGGGTTAGGAACAAGCTGTGCGCCTCGGTTCCAGGTAGTGGCCAATCGTCCGCGAAGCGGATTTCTCCGTCATAAAAAGCATTACGACGCTCATAACGCACAGCTGGGACGGATGCCATTCCTCGATCGTTGTCCTTCAGGTATTGGTCAAAGAACCGTCTTTGCCGTTCGAGTGAATCTCGCGAATAGTAGTATTCCCATTTCTTGCGGCCATGAATCTCGAGCCATTTGTTCTCCGAGCCAATCTGCTCGTAACCTATCAGCGTGCCCCGAGTGTGTAGGCCGTGGTCGGGCCAGCTTGCGATAACGTAGGCCGGAACATCGATTGCGCTGAGGTCGGGAACCATGGACGACCAGTAGTCGTCGATGAGCGGGTGCTCATCCAGTGCGGCTGCGAGATCCCTGCGCAGCTGCGCACCGGGTGCGAGTGCGGGGCGAATACGGTAAGTCATCCAGGCAATCGTAAAGTCGGAAGGGATGCCGCCATGCCGAGCTGCATCGCGGTATACATCGATCAGCGCTTCGCCGGGAACGATGGCTTTCAGATGAGGCGGTTTGAGGGCTGCTACGAACCATTGGCTGACGCCGAAATAGGACTCGCCATTGAGTCCGACGTTGCCATTGCTCCAAGGCTGCACGCCAGCCCATTCAATGACGTCGTAGAACGCCTCCATCTCGATGGGCCCGAACAACTCGTGATCGCCGCCGGAGTTTCCCGAGCCCGCACTGTCAGCCGCGATCACCACGTAGTCGTAGTGGACCCAGTACTCAGGATCCGGTGTCTCGAAGGCCGCGTATTCCGATACGATGATCTGCCCACTATCGAACAGTCCGCCATATTCGGCTGGGAGATCGTCCTTGCCGTAGGGCCCCATGCTGAGGATGACGGGGAATTGACCCGTCTTGTTCGGGCGATAGACGTTCACGGCAATCTCGAACCCGGCGCGTGTCGTCACTAAGACGTCGTTCTCGATGAGCATGTCTGCTTGCGGTTCATCCGGCTGAGCGCCCGCATTCGGAGCGATTAGCAGACCCGCCAGCAGAACTGCCGTTAAGCTGGGACGAAGAGGTGTCATATCTACGTGCCCTTCCTAGTGACGTTCGTGGCCCCGTGAGCCGTAACGATTATATTGCCACTGGGATACCGTGTGCATCGCGCTTCGAGCAGCTTGCGGTCCCGATCCCATTCGCCGGCGGCCACATTCTTCGAGTAGAATCCCCGCTATGACAGCTACACCCTCGACCATGCTCGCTCTCGGCACGCAGGCGCCCGAGTTCGATCTGCCTGACCCCGACGGTAGGCGCTACAGTCTTGCGGATTTCGCCGGGGCCGACGCGCTCGTCGTGACGTTCATCTCCAACCACTGCCCGTTCGTCAAGCACTTGCGCGAAGAGCTTGCGGCGTTTGCCCGTGAGTGCGCGTCGAAGAACGTCGCGATGGTAGCGATCATGTCCAATGACATCACGACGCATCCGGCCGATGCACCGGAAAAGATGCGCGAGGAGGTTCAGAGTTTCGGGTACGTCTTCCCGTATCTCTACGATGAGTCGCAGGCAACGGCTAAGGCCTACCGTGCGGCTTGCACGCCCGATTTTTTCCTGTTCGACAAGGATCTCAAGCTCGTCTACCGCGGTCAGTTCGACGATTCCCGTCCGAGCACTGATGCGCCCGTCAATGGAGCCGATTTGCGCGCGGCTGTCGATGCGGTGCTCGCAGGTGGTGAGCCAGTTGCGGAGCAAAAACCCAGCATCGGATGCAACATCAAATGGAGAGCTGGCAACGAGCCGGACTACTTCGGCTGAACGCTGTGTAGTTAGCGAGCCTGTGCGGGCACTGCCAGGGCGAAGTTGCCCTCGTCGCTGAACCGCCGCGTGTTGAATAGACCACCTTCGAGCTTACCGCGTACGCGGTAGCTGATCTGATCCGTACTCTCGGTATTCATGATGCCGAACAGCTGGTTCACCATATTGAATGCCGAGATCGTCACGGGAACGTAGATCACGGTTTCTCCATAGCGCGGAACGCTGCCCGTCGCGTCGCTGACACCGCTTGCGGCGCGGCGTCCGTTCAGATCCAGGTCCAGCGCCGTGCCGCTATATTCCACGGGTACGTCGTTCGGATTCTGGATGCGCAGGGCCACCTGTAGGCGGATTTCCATCCCTTCGCCCGGCAACGACTCGATACCGGCGACGTCGACGACGAGCGGGTCGCGGTTGGGTAGGCTCGTACACGCGCCCAAGGTCAGAAGAATCGACAGGCCAAGTAAGACTCTCATAGGAGCATAGCTTACAGGTGTCGCGTGACGTGATCGACCTCATCGGGGCTGCCGAGAACGACGGGGCAGCGCTCATGGATATCCTTTGGCTGCAGCGCCAGGATACGCTGCTCCGAGCCGTCGTCGGCGCGGCCGGCCAACGCCTTGCCCCCCGCTTGCTCGATGAGCATCGCCATCGGATTCGCCTCATACATGAGTCGTAGCTTGCCGTTCGGTGCTTTGACTGTCGGTGGATACATGAACACGCCGCCTTTTAGCAAGGTGCGGTGCACATCGGCGACCATCGCGCCGGCGTAGCGGCTCGAATAGCCGTTCTGCTGCGCCCAATCCAGGTAGCGTTGATAGCCTTCAGGGAATCCCAAGCGGTTTCCCTCGTTGACCGAATAGTTCTTGCTGGCAGTCGGAATACGCAGGCCTTGCTCGACTCGCAAGAATGCGCCGACGGAGATATCCAGAACAAACATGTCAACGCCCTCGCCCATCGACAGGCAGAAAACCGTCGAAGGTCCATAAAGAATGTAGCCTGCGGCGACTTGCACATCGCCGGGTTGTAGTAGCGACTCTTCGGGAGATGCTGCGCGGCGATCGTAACGCAGAATACTGAAAATCGTGCCGACAGAACCACAGACATCGAGATTCGATGAGCCGTCGAGCGGATCGAACAGCACGCAGTAACGCTGCTCACCTTCGGTATCGCTGCGAATAATGACGGGCTCCTCATTCTCTTCCGAGGCAACGATGGCCACGCCTTCGCGCCCGCCGAGAACGCGCATCAGCACGTCGTTCGAGATCACGTCGAGCTTTTGTTGTTCTTCGCCCTGAACGTTCTCGGCACCAGCCTTGCCGAGCACGTCTGCGAGCCGTGCTCGTCGTACATGGTCTGCGATGACTTTTGCTGAAATAGAGAGTGCGGACAGTATCCACGACAACGTCCCCGTGGACTGAGGGTTCTTAGCCTGCTGCGCGAGGATATGGCTTTGCAGCGTCACGATTTCTCGTGTCGTCGTGTCGTTCATGGATCGTCCGGCTATGTGCGGGGCCGCATAGTTTGACAGAAAACGTACGAAAATCGGGAGTCGTGGTCCGGAAAATCCGGGTAATCGTGTATTGCCCTGGGTCGAACCGTATTCGAACCATCAAAAAACGGCCGTTGCGCAGTTGCGTGACCGAGTTGCTCAACAAAATGCAGCGCTATGTAATCGACCGTTGCGCAAATCAGATAGACGTTAAATGGTCATTATGACTATCGGTACAGCCTCGATGTGAATTCGCGACAAGCGACGTGTGTTACTAACGGAAAAAAA
>JAOTTJ010000104.1 GCA_029864465.1 Gammaproteobacteria bacterium
TCGCCGGGCTCCGCATGTGTGCTGAGGTAACGCTCATACACCATCTGGTGTATGAACCCCCTGTGTCCCTTCCAGTCGTCATCGTCACGGGACGCCGACAGGGCAACGTGCAGCTCGAAGTTGTCATGTCGTCTCGCGGCTTCTTCGAATTCCTCGATGTAACAAAGATCGTTTTTGTCGCGTGCGCCGTACCAGAGACTCATCTTGCGGCGCGATCCTCGGGACAGCTGATCGAGGATGATCGACCGTATCGGTGAAATGCCGACGCCTCCAGCGATAAAGATCATTTCGTTGTCGGTGTCCCGAGCGCGGAATTCGCCAAACGGGCCCGAGACCGCAAGCGTGTCGCCGATCGCTAGGCTGAAGAGATACGACGATGCCTTCCCCGGAGGTGTGCCTGGCGGCGCAGTCGCCGGCGGCGGGGCGATTCGCACGAGCAGAACCAGCCTATTGTCCTCGTGCGGGGGGTTCGCGAGGGAGTAGGCGCGCAGCACTGACGTATCGACGGCCGATTCGAGCTCGAGCAGCCCGGATTGCCGCCAGTCGTCCAGGTACCGATCGCCGATATCGAAATCGCGGAAGTCGATACGATGGGGTGGCACCTGGATCACGACATATGCGCCCGCCGAAAATTCAATTCTGTCCGGCCCAGGGAGCTGGAGAACGAGTTCTCTGATGTAAGTTGCGACGTTCCGAGCCGATATCACTTCGCACGACCATTGGCGGACGTCGAGAACCGAAGCCGGTACGGCGATCTGCATGTCGTCGCGAATCTTGACGGAGCAGGCCAGGCGCACGCCTTTCTCTCGTTCCTCGGCGCTGATGTGAATCGCTTCGGGGGGTAGCGGCGGGCCGCCGCCCGACATGATGGTGACACGGCACTGACCGCAGGTGCCGCGCCCGCCGCAGGCTGCTGGCAGATAGATACCGTTGTCGGCAAGTGTCCAAAGAAGCCTGCGCCCCGCCTGCGCGTCGATAACCCGCTCACCATTGACGTCGATCGATACTGGGCCGCTGGGTTCGAGCCATCTGCGGGCGAAGAGCACGAGCGACGACAAGACGAGCACGATTCCCGTAAATACGGCAATCGGAACTATTATCTGGAGCAACATGTTGCGGTCGGCGCTCTAGAACTCGAGCCCTCGGAGCCCGACGAAGCCGACGGCCAGAATCCCCGTGACGATGAACGCGAGACCGAGTCCCCGCAGGCCTTGCGGAACCTCCGTCTCGTCGATTCGCTCCCGTATTGTCGCGAAGAGCACGATTGCAATACCCCAGCCGGCGCCGCTTCCGAACCCGTAGGCCACGCTTTCGGAAAAGTTGTAGTCGCGCTGCACCATGAACAGAGACGCGCCGAGAATTGCGCAGTTAACGGTCAGGAGCGGCAGGTAGACACCGAGTGCGTGCTGCAGGCGCGGGAAGTAACGATCGAGCGCCAGTTCGAGCACCTGGACTCCTGCGGCGATGACACCGATGAACGTGATGAATCGCAGAAACGTAAGGTCGAGACCAACGATGCCGGCCCATCGAAGCGCTTCCGGCGCGAGCAGGTGCCGGTAGATCAGATTGTTCAGAGGGACGGTGATCGTTTGCACGGCGGTCACAGCGATTCCGAGGCCGACTGCCGTCGTGACGCGATGGGAAACTGCAACATAGGTGCACACGCCCAGCAAGAAATTCAACGCGAGGTTCTCGACAAAGATCGCACGAAAAACGATGGCGAGAAGGTCACCGGTCATAGCGAGACTCCGGAGCTACGATTATTGCTTTGTGTTTGCTCCGTCTGCTCGCGTTGCGCGGGGCGCAGCGAGCGAATCATCCAAACGAGCAACGCCAGCAGAAAGAAGGCGCTCGGTGTGAGTAGCATGAGCTCGTTGGGCTCGAACCGTCCGCCGTTCTCGGTCAGCTGCAACACCTCGTATCCCAGCAGCGATCCGGTTCCGAGAAGCTCCCGGACAGCGCCGATCAGCAGTAGGATCCAGGCGTAGCCGAGCCCGTTTCCAAGCCCGTCCAGCAGACTTGCCCAGACGCCGTTGTGCATCGCAAAGCTTTCGACGCGCGCGAGAACGATGCAATTCGTGATGATAAGGCCGACGAACACGGACAGGATTACCGCGATATCGGGAACGAATGCCTTGAGCACTTCGTCGACGACGATGACCGCCGAGGCAATCAAGGTGACCTCTATGATCAGTCTGATGCTCTGCGGCATGATGTGGCGGAGCAGACTTACCGTGACGTTGGCGAAAACAAGCACGGATATGACCGCGGCACTCATGACGAGCGCCGGCCTCAGGGAACTCGTTACGGCGAGCGCGGAGCAGAGCCCAAGGACCTGCAGCGTGATCGGATTACCGTCGAGTAACGGGGTGAGCAGCGTATTGCGAGACGAGGAGATGAGGCGGCTGAGCATTATTGCGCTGCGCCTCGCTGGGTAGCCAGGAACGGGCCGAAGCCGTCATCGCCGAGCCAATACCGAACCAGATCTTCGATGGCCGACGTCGTTACGGTCGCGCCGGTTATCGCATCGATCGCACCGTTCGCTGCCGGGGTCGCTTCGTCGGCGCCGATCCGAAATACGACTCGTCGGGTATCGTCGTAGGCGCGCCGACCTTGCCACTGGGCCAGCCAGGCGGGGTCGAGGAACCGGTCGCCGATGCCGGGCGTCTCGCCGTGCTCGTAGAATGTAACCGCTTCGATCGTCGTGAAGTCGGCTCGGACGCTGATGAAGCCATGAATCATGGCCCACATGCCCGGGCCGTAGATGGGCAGAACGATGAGTTCGATACCCGCGCCGTCGCGCAGCAGGTAGACGGGCAGATAGACGGGGCGGCGGCCGAGGTTCGCAATATCCAATTCGTCCGGGATGGATCTGGTCTGATCCGGGTCGTCGATCGCGGCCCGAAAGTCGTAAGTGGTCGGCGAGACGGGGTCCGAGAACGCGCCCGCATCGAGATCCACGATGCGGGCTTCGAGATCGAGGAAACGGTCGACGATTTCTCGCTCGTCGAGTTCGACACCTGGCTCGACGAGGCCGGCTGCCTCCACGATGGCTCGGTTGCGCTCGATCGATGCGTAGGCTAGCTGGATAGGGCGCAGCCAGAGCACGGCCGACGATACGAATAGTGAGCAGAAGACCGCCACACCGGTCGCGACGCCGAGCGTTCTGGCAACCGACTCGCGCTCACTCATGCCTGACGTCCTGAGGGGCCCTCGCGCCCAGTGGCGTAGCGTGGGCGATGTGGTCGATGAGCGGCACACATAGACTCGCGAGCAGCAGTGCAGATACGGTGGCTTCCGGGCGAGCCGGGTCGCCTACGCGCAGAATGACGATCAGCACACCGAACAGGACTCCGTAAGCCCAGCAACCGACGGTCGTGAAGGGCTGTGTCGTCCTGTCCGTGGCGATGAAGGCCAGCACGAATGCAAAGTTGCCGAGCGCCAGATGCCAGAGCGAGGGAATCTCGCCGAACAGCTCGCCTGTGAGGAGAATCCCAACTAGTGCACCCGCTACGATGCCTGCAGAGGCGACCCTTCGCGCAATCAGGTAGGACGCTCCGAGCAGCGCGGCCAGCGCGGACGAGGTGCCGAGCGCGCCTATCTCGCGGCCAAGAAACAGTGCAGTCCAGCTCGTCCCGCCGGTGGCGGCTGCTTCGATGCCTTCGGTGGCAACGAGCTTCCACGAAGACAAAGCGTCCGAGCCAGGCAACCAGTGGTTCTGCGCAAAGAGATCGGGATACGAGATCGAGAGGAACGCCACCCCGAGCAATGCGGGATTGACGATGTAACGCCCGGTCCCGCCGAATACGTAACAGCCGAAAACGGCGCCGAAGCTGAATCCGAGGGCCGCGTAATACAGCGGCACCGTGGCCGGCAGGAGCAGGACGTAGAGCCAGGCCGACAGGAACCAGCCCGGATCGACGCCTCGCCCGCGCGTTCTCGAGAAGATCTCGGCCCAGGCCCTGCTCGTTACCGAAACCGTGATTAGCAGCGGTAGGAAGAAACTCGCGCCGAGTGCCACGCTCACCAGAAGATTGTCGGCCGCGCCTGACGATAGCTGCAAAGAATCGAACAGGCCGAGTTGCCAGATGCCGGCTGCTTCAGCAGACTCCTCCTGGAGGCGATCGCCGAGATTCCAGACGCCGACGAACGCGGCCGGAAGCGACGCGACGAAGTATTGGCGTAGCGAGTTCTTCACAGAGTCAGAGGTTTCGACAGTCGCGGCGGTAGAGATATACGCACATCTACCGATATTCGACTACCGTTTCTGCGATGAGTATTCCGAACAACCATGATCGAGAGCATTGTCCAAATGATCCGCCTCCGTGGCTCGGCCGGGCTGGTCGCCGGAGCCCTACTGCTCTGCGCAAGCGCGGATGCGCAGCTGAGTTCCGAGCAGACGACGGCGCTTTGCACAGCTTGCCACCGCGACAAGTTCGAAACCACCGTCCGCAATCCACACGATCTTCTTGCTTCGGTCGAGTGGCGGAATCGCACCGGGAATAGTCCCGCGTGCCTGAACTGCCATGGCGACGTGGCTGAGCACATCGGCGCCGGAGGCGGGCTCGGCAACGTATTTGCGTTTCGTGACGAGTCAGCGAGCGCTCAGAACGACCGTTGCCTGACTTGTCATAGCGATACGCATCCCGATTTTAATAACAGCGCGCACTCTCTGGCCGGGCTCACGTGTGCTAGCTGTCACAGCCAGCACAGCTCAGATGAGTCCGCGGCAGCTCTGCTGCGACACCCGGTCCAGGCAACAGGCCTGGCCGGTATCACGGGCAGCTCGGCCTTGTGCGTAGACTGTCATGCCGAGACCGCGTCCGACTTCGCCTTCAACGAGCGGCACCGCCTGATCGAAGGCATACTCGAATGCACTTCCTGTCACGACCCGCACTCGCGGGCGAGCCGCTCCCTTCTCGGCGGCTTCCGCCAGCAGCAATGCGCGAGTTGCCATAACGACAAGGGCGGCCCCTTCGTCTTCGAGCATGCTGCTTCACGCGTCGAGGGCTGCACGGCCTGTCACAGCCCGCATGGCTCACCGAACCGCCATATACTCACGCACCAGCGCGTCGCGGAGCTTTGTTACACCTGTCACGCCGAGGTGCCGCAGTTTCATTCGGGATTCAGTCCCGTGGGATCGCCGCGGTTCGACCTCGACACGCAATGCACCAATTGCCACCTAACGATCCACGGCTCGAATCTGGATCCGTTCTTCCTGAGATGAACCGGTTATCGCCGCTTGCTAGTGCGATCGTGTCGGTGATGTCGGTCGGCGCGGTGCCCTGCTTCGCTCAGCCTGCGAGCGACTCACCGCTGACGGGGAGCGTGTCGCTGGGTGTGCGAAACGTCGAGGTGGGTGGGGCCGTCACGAAATACAGGGAAGATGTGAATCTCGACGACGGCGTGCGCCTGTTCGATCTCAGGCTTCGTTATGCCCCGCAGCGCGACGCTGAATCCATTGTCGACCGAATCGATTTGAATGCCAGCAATCTTGGCGGTGATCCATACGAATCGATTTCTTTGTCGGTTCAAAAATACGGCGCCTATAACCTGAAGCTCGACCACAGACGCTCCGAGTATTTCTACGAGGACACGATCGTTCCGGCCGCGCTTGCAAGTATCGAATCCGTTACGGGTGGTGATTTTCATACATTCGACTTCGAGCGCGTTCGTGATACCGCCTCGCTCGATCTCACCCTGTCACCCGATACGAAGCTCTCCTTCGGTCTCGAGCGTCAGACCCGGACCGGAGACAGCACGACGACACTCGATATTCAGCGTGACGAATTCGAGCTCGATCGTCCGATCGACGAGTCGCTTAACGCCCTCACCGCCGGTATTCAGCATTCCTGGGACAAGGTCACGGTCGTGTTTCAGGAAGAAATCAAGAAATTCGAGAACACTAACGAGATGTTCTTGCCTGGAGCCTCGGCCGGAACGAATCCTCTCGACCCCGCGGATCTGCAGTTCTTTTTTCTCGATCAGTCATACGACTTTGACAGCCAAGCGCATCTCATCAGAGTGCTTGCGAACCCGACGACCCGGTTTCAGCTGCGCGCCGCCTTGCGGCGTGAGGACCTCGATCTCGACATGGATGCGAGCGAGAGGTCCGACGGAATCGACTTCACGGGCGCACCGTTCGCGACGGATCTCTCCGGCGCTGCCATCATCGGGAGGGATCTCGATTTCGATGAAGTCGACTTCGAGTTCAACGCCAACGAGAGGCTGCGACTCGTCGGCGGCGTTCGTAGCAGTTCCCTCGATCAGCGAGGATCGTTGATATTCGGCCCCGACGCAGGTGCCGGTGCGTGGGAAATCGATACGGATGGCCTCGAGATTGGTGTCGAGTTTGCGGCTCGCGCGAACCTTCTCTTCAGCGTCGGATTGTCGAACGAGGAGCGCGACTCGGCAGGATCTCATGCGTTCGTGGGGGCACAGAGCGCCAGCCGGATCGTGACGGATCGCGACGGCTTCTTCGCGCGTGCCCGGTATGAGAGCGAGCAAGGACTCGAGCTGACCGCCAGCATCGAGGAGAACAGCATCGATAATCCCTTTGCGCTCGCCTCGGCGACCGACAACATACGCTACAAGCTCGGCATTCGACATCGCTGGGATAATGGCGTGTCTCTGACAGGCAGTCATCGACGAACCGATGTAGAAAACGACAACTCCGGATGGGCGTCCGATACGGAGCAAACGGCCATTCGATTGTCATATCGGGACGCGCGATTGCAGGTGTCGGGTGGGTTCACGTCGGTGGACACCGCGCGAAGCGTGGATCAGCTCGTTACCGCGGGTCTCAGGCAAAACCTGTTCCTGATCAGCTACACGGCGGATTCGACTTTTGTCGATGCCTCGGCTCGCTGGCTAGTCAACGACAGAATCAGCATCGGCGGTGAAGTCCGAAGATACGAGAACGATGGCAGCTTTGCGCTCGATCGCGACGATTTTCGTGCATTCGTCGACGTCCGGCTCACGGACGATTACTCGCTGGAGCTGGCTTATCGTGAGTTCGACTACCTGGAGGACACCTTCGACGACTACGACGCCGAGATCCTCCAAGTCGCTATCAGGCTCGATTGGTGACGGAGATCAGCCAGTGGGTCGCTGATTCGCAAAGAACATCAGTAAGGCTGAATCGCTTCTCTAGGCTGCTGACGCTTGCTTAGAATTCAGACAGTTTGAAATCCGTGTTCAGGCCGCGAGTTGAGACAGCGTAGCTCTCTGACCGCTCGTGATCCGAACCGGTTTCCCTTGTTTCGGCGCTTCTTTTTTTTTACGTATAGCTATACTAATATATCTACCAATTTGAATATATGTAAGTGAGTATGCCGGCACGAGTTGTCGTCGCCAGAGAGTTAGCGGAAACCTTTCGCGCGCTCGGCCACGAATGTAGGATTCGCATCGTCGAGGAGCTTGCCCATGGCGACCATGGTGAGCTCGATGTGCACTCTTTGGTCGAGATTCTCGAGGTGCCTCAGCCGACGGTCTCTCAGCATTTGAGCGTTCTTCGGCATGCGAAGCTCGTGAAACAACGAAGGGCGGGGCGCAGTGTCCATTACTCTCTAACGAATCGGGGTCTAGCCAGCTGGCTTCTGCAGGCGCTTCGCTTCCTGGATACACGTTCGCAGGATGCCGAGGAGCTGAGCCGGGCTGTCGAGGACGTTCGGCGCGTCTGGAGCTGACC
The DNA here is from genome assembly GCA_029864465.1 of Gammaproteobacteria bacterium. Lineage (GTDB taxonomy): Bacteria > Pseudomonadota > Gammaproteobacteria > Steroidobacterales > Rariloculaceae > JAHEEM01. The sequence continues at coordinate 7,691 of JAOTTJ010000104.1, forward strand.
GTAACCGTTCGCGCATAACAACACGTATAAGGGGGGTTTCGATGTTCGACCTAATTCAGGGTTACGCAGGGTTTTGCGAGGCGTTTGGCTCGTGCGGAATTGCCGCAAACTCCGTCGCGCCGTTCTCTCTTCTAGTCAATCGGGCAGGGTGATATGAATACAGTAACGTCCGACGTGCCACTGGGCGACCTCGACGGCCTCAAGAAGAGTTGGAAAGCCGACATGTTGTCGGGTTTCTTGGTCTTTCTCATTGCGCTGCCATTGTGCCTTGCGATCTCGCTCGCCTGTGGCTACCCGGCGATCGCCGGCGTATTTACGGCCATCATCGGCGGAATTCTGTCGGCGTTCCTCAGCAACTCGGAGCTGACCATCAAAGGTCCTGCTGCCGGACTTATCGTCATCGCCCTCGGCTGTGTCACTGAGTTCGGCTTTACGGGTGGCGCGGACCTCACTGCAGATATTCAAGCTTATCGACTGGCACTCGGTGTCGGGGTCGTCGCAGGTGTCATCCAGATCCTGTTCGGCGTGTTTCGGTCGGGTATTCTCGGTGAGTTCTTTCCGACCTCCGCCGTTCATGGCTTGCTTGCATCGATCGGTGTCCTCGTCATCGCAACGCAGGTGCCGATTACGCTCGGCGTCCAGGCCTCGGGGACACCCCTCGAGCGCCTCGCGTCGTTTCCGCAGTACTTCATGGAGATGAACCCGGTCATCGCACTGATCGGCGGCATCAGTCTGCTCATCATGTTCGGGTTCCCGCTCATCAAGAACCCCAAGCTCAAGGCGATACCGGCACCCATGCTCGTGTTGCTGGTTGCGGTTCCGCTCGGCATGTACTTCGATATCGGAACCGAGCAGACGATAGCGTTCGCGGGGCAGGATCATACCCTCGGGCCGCGCTACCTCGTCAACGTTCCAAGCAATATGTTCAGCGCGCTGACGTTTCCGGACTTCTCGGGCGTAATGACGTCGGTCGGTATCAAATACATCATCATGTTCTCGCTGATCGGTAGTCTCGAGTCTCTGCTGAGCGCCAAGGCCGTGGATCAGATCGACCCGTGGCGCCGCAAGACCAATCTCGACAAGGATCTGCTCGCAGTCGGTATCGGCAACACGGCGGCCGCGTTCGTCGGCGGGCTGCCGATGATCTCCGAGATCGTCCGCAGCAAGGCCAATATCGACAACGGCGCGCGTACGCGGTTCGCGAACATGTTCCACGGCATATTCCTGCTGCTGTTCGTGGCACTCGCTCCGGCGCTGATCAATCAGATTCCGCTCGCGGCGCTCGCGGCCATGCTCGTGTTTACGGGGTTCCGTCTCGCATCGCCGCAAGAGTTCCTCCACATGTACAAAGTAGGTCGGGAGCAACTCATCATCTTCGTATCGACGATTCTCGGCGTTTTAGCGACCGATTTGTTGATCGGCATACTCATAGGCATTGCCGTTAAGGCCGTCATCCATGTCGTCAACGGTGCGCCGATCGGCTCGCTGTTCAAACCGAGCATCACGGCCGATGCCCAGGGCGGCGATAC
>JAOTTJ010000105.1 GCA_029864465.1 Gammaproteobacteria bacterium
GAGCAGGAGATCGACGGTCTCTTCTGAGAAAATCACGTGATTCATCGGCGTTCGATTCTCATTCATTGTTGGCGACGCCGTCTTGATACCAAGGAACGCCCCCGACAGTCTGTCCGGCGCGTGACATATCTCCGAATTTGCTCTCAGTGTCCGGTCCGCGACAGATCTCCGGTCCCCGCTCTGCAACCCTCGTTACTTAATACAAGTTAGTCGACAGCAGAAGGGAGGACTACCATGTCTCGACTCGCACGATCCTTTGTTTTGATAGCCCTTGGTCTAGTAACGCCGTTCGCAGCGTGGGGTCTGGGCGCCGATGCCAACCTCGAGCCGGAGATGACCGCCTGGGACACAGGCTCTGCAGCCGTGTTCGAGCTCGAGCTTCCGCCAGGCGTGAAGCCGCCCGAGTGCGGGCTCAAGGGCGTGGGCGATGACGGTGAGAAGACCGATGAGGTGGCGACCGGCTGTTGCTGGGTGTTCTATTTCGGCCGCTACTGGTGTGTCTACTGCTAAGCGCGTTCCGCTGCGCTTGATCGGCGCGGGCGGGCCAAGGAGGTCCGCCCGCGCCTGATTTTTCTCTCCGCTTCCCGCGTCCTGATCTCGTCAGGCGTGCGCCTCGATCGGCGTGCTGGCGTCGTCGACGACGGCACCGAGCGCCTGCGCATCCGTAACGACGATGCGGCCACGGGCGAGGTCGACCCAACCCGCCCGTCGCCAGGTCTGCAGGTGCTGGTTAACGATCTGCCGCGAGATACCCAAGAAGTGCGCAAGCTCCGCCTGCGACAGTGCGAGCTCCATGCCGCGTTCGACCGGTCTGCCGTGCAGCGCGGCGAGCACGAGTAGCCGTTTCGCGAGCCGCGCAGGGCCGACGAGGAATGCTGATTCTTCGACGAGGTCACTCGTCCAGCGCAGCCGTTGGCAAAACAGCTGCAGCAGGTGCATCGTCAGGTCCGGCGAGCGCTCGAGCGCAGCCAGAAAGTCGGCTCGTCTGATGACGATGAGGACGGTCCGATCGATAGCGACGGCTCCGGCCGTGCGGGGACGGCCGTCGACGACCGCGATCTCGCCGAACGCGTCGCCCGGTTCCATGATGTTCAGGAAGACTTCGCGTCCATCCGGTCCGCATGCACTGATTCGCACGCGCCCCGAGGCGACGCCATAGAGTGCATCGCCAGCATCGCCTTGCGAGAACACGATCGTGTTTTTCTCGTAAGTGCGGCGGGATGCCAGGGCCGCGACACCGTCGATCGTGTGTTCTGGCAGGTCGCGAAACAGATAATTTCTCTTCAGAACGGCCCGGGCGGTCAGCGTTTGCGTGCCAACTGTCGATACGGTGGTGCCGGACGTCTTAGGCATCATGGATCTTCTGTCGTTTTTTGAGGAATGCGAAGCTCGGCTAAAGAAACGTTAGTGCCGATGATGGCGATATCGGCTCGCGCTGACAAGCCGAGCACGGCGGTGTGCGAGCGAATGAAGCGAATTTACGTCGGGGGAGGGCGCCTGAACCGGGGATTCCGAAGGGTCCGTGGCGTAACGACTCGATGCAGGTAGACAGCGCGGCGACTGGTTTACCACGGGCGCACGCCGCCTTGCACTCCCCGACCGGCGAGCGTTGCGGGTGGCGCTCGAGCCCGAGATTGAGGGCGATGAATGGTCGGACTGGAAGACTTTGCAGAATAGGGTCACCACGCTAGACTGCGCAATCGATATAAGAATAAGGAGTCTGCCGTGCAGTCCGTCATGATCGTGATTCTTGGACTCGCCGGAATGAGCTTCGGCTGGTTGGTCTACTCGAAATTCATTGCGAGCAAAATCTACCAGCTCGATCCAGACTTCGTCACACCGGCGCACGAGTTCAACGACGGCGTCGACTTCGTGCCGACCAATAAATTCGTCCTCTGGGGGCACCATTTCACGTCGATCGCCGGCGCCGCGCCGATCGTCGGACCGGCCATCGCCGTCTACTGGGGCTGGGTGCCCGCCGTGCTCTGGGTGACGTTCGGCACGGTCTTCTTCGCCGGCGTCCACGACTTCGGTGCCATCTGGGCCAGTGCCCGCAATCAGGGCAAGTCGATCGGGGCGCTGTCCGAGGCCGTTATCGGCAAGCGAACTCGCTCGCTGTTCATGATCGTGATCTTCCTCGTGCTGCTGATGGTCAACGCCGTGTTCGGTGTCGTCATCGCCAGCTTGTTCGTCAACACTTCGACGGCGGTATTCCCGGCCTGGTCGGCCATTGCCGTAGCCCTGGTGATCGGGCAGCTCATACATCGAAATCACAAGCTGACGGTGCTGTCCATCGTCGGTGTTGCAGCACTCTACGTGAGCATCTACATCGGTAGTGTTTTGCCGATCGAGCTCCCGGAGCAGATGTTCGGCCTCGCCGCGAACGCCAACTGGCTCATTATTCTTTTCGCCTACGCCGCAATCGCCTCGATGTTGCCGGTATGGATGCTGTTGCAGCCGCGTGATTACATCAACGGGCTCCAGCTTTGCATTGGCCTCGTGCTTCTTTACGGCGCGGTGTTCCTGTCTCTGCCGGATATTTCCGCGCCTGCGTTCAACGATCGGGTCGGCGCAGATTCGCCGTCATTGGTGCCTCTATTATTCGTCACGATTGCCTGTGGTGCGGTTTCCGGTTTTCACGGCATCGTTTCATCGGGGACGACGTCGAAGCAGTTAGATAAGGAGACCGATGCGCGTTTCGTCGGCTATCTCGGTGCAGTCGGCGAGGGCACGCTGGCCTTGATCACGATTGTGGCCGTCAGCGGTGTCGCGCTTGCAGCAACGCCTGAGATCTGGCACGAGATCTACGATCAGTACGGCGAAGCAGGCGCAACGACCTTTGTGCAGGGTGGCGCCGAGCTCATTCGTGCCGGCTGGGGCATTCCGATAAGCGTCACGACAACCTTGCTCGCGACCATGGTCGTGCTATTCGCTGCAACAACGATGGATACGGGCGTGCGGCTGCAGCGCTACATTATTCAGGAATGGGGTGAGATCTATAACATCGCGGCGCTCAAGAACAATATCGTAGCGACGCTGATTGCGGTCACGTGCTGCCTGTTCTTGGCATTCGGCGCCGGTGGTGCGACGGGATCGGGTGGCCTGGTCATCTGGCCGTTGTTCGGCTCGACGAATCAGATACTCGCCGGGCTCACGCTGCTGGTCATTTCGGTCATGCTGATCAAGGCTGGGCGGCCGGCGCGCTACACATTGGTCCCGATGGTATTCGTTATGATCACGTCTTCGTGGGCAGCGCTGCTCAAGCTGATCGAGTGGTATCAAGCGGGCAACTGGCTGCTCGTCGCGATCGATCTGGTCGTGCTCACGACGAGTGTGCTCGTGATCCTCGAGTCCATCTCGGTCATCTCGCAATATCGGCGGGATAACGCCGTATCCGAAACTGGTTGAGTCGTCTGACAGAATAATCCGGTCGCGTCCGTAGGGGGCGAGAGGTTCTCACCCCTCGGGCGAGGTTCTAAGATCGATATTGGCTAGCGATATCATTCGTCTCGATAGGGGAGCCGAGTGTTCAGGCATCTGACGTTGTTGTGTGGTCTAGCGCTGGCCGGCCTGGTCGGGCGAGCGGCCGCACATCACGCCGTCGCGACGCACTACGATTTCGAGACGATTATCGAGCTCACCGGCACGGTCTCCGAGATCACTTACCGCAACCCGCATTCGTTTTTTGTGCTCGACGTCATCAGCGACGGACAGACGGAGCAGTGGGAAATAGAAACTCATTCCGTGCCGCTGCTCCGGCGACTCGGCATCGACGAGGACAGACTCGGCGTCGGTGACACGCTAACAGTCAGAGGACCGAGCCCTAGACGTGCCGGCGCAACGGCGTTATTTGGCGGACAGCTCATTTTTCCCGACGGCACCGAGTTCATGCTCACCGAGTCACTGCGAAGCCGTTTGATCGACGGGATCGCTGCCGAACGCATGGAGCGGTCGAGCGACGCGCCGATCCTCGAGCGTATGGCCGGGCGTTGGTCATCGATCACGGGCGCGTTCGGTGCCACGGGCGGCTCGCCGATGCCGTTGAACGAAACCGGCTTGGCTGCCCGAGCCGCATACGATCCCATCGATACGCCGGCGCAGCAGTGCATTCCGCCGAATCTCCCGTCTCTGCTCTACCAACCGTATCTGTATGAGATCCGCACGGAGCCGGACGGCGTCGTGCTCTACCACGAGTACGCGAATATCTCCCGGCCCCTGGCGTTCGGCGCGGATGCCGTAGCCACGACACCGCCGGAATTCGGCGAACGGCGGGCTCGCATCGAGGGCGATGCGCTGGTCGTCGCAAGCCGCGGTATTCCGGCCCACGGCGCGGGGCTCGCATCGGACTGGGACGCGAACGGCCGCGGCGCCAATATTCCCTCGAGCGCGCAGAAAGAGATCATCGAGCGCTACACGCTTCGCGAGAACGACCAGATACTCGTCGCGGATTACACGGTGACCGATCCCGTGTATCTCGAGGCGCCTTACTCCGCCCGTGTCGAGTGGCAACGGGTGCGCGATGATGCTCCAATCTACGAGTTCGAGTGCGATCTCGACTCGGCTACTCGCTCGAGGGCTACTTTGGAACAGGCTGGTGCGGCCGAGTAGGCGGCGCCGGCATCAGCGTTTCCTCTGGCTCTAGGCCAGTTGTCGTGAACGATGTCTGCGGCGCGGGGGCAGGAAAAGATGGGAGGGGTTATGAGTTCAAGTAGAGTCGTTTGTTTTCTAGCGGTTTCCCTATTGGCAATCTGCGCATCCGCGCATCATGCATCTACTGGGCGTTACGACCCGAACACCTTCGGTACGATCGAAGGGGAGATTACCGACATCTTCTGGCGCAATCCCCATGTGCGCTTCCTGATCAGTCGTACGAACGCGAGCGGGCAGCTCGAAGAGTGGGAGGTCGAGTTCGGCTCCGTGAACACGGTCGAACGCCTCGGCGTGAGCCGCGACGTCGTCGCCGTCGGCGACCGCATCAGCGTCTACGGGCGCATGGGCCGCAACGGCCTGACGGCCATGTTCGCGGCTTCGATCGTCTTGCCAAATGGTGAGGAAGTCGCCCTGCAGGCGGATCCCGATCGCCGCTACGGCATAACCGAGCGCGCGCTTCGGGAGGCCGAGAACGCAGATGCGGCGTTACGGTCGGACATCTTCCGGGTCTGGGTGCCCGTCACGCGGCCGAGAACGGGCTTTGGCACGTTCGATTGGCCGCTAACCGACGTAGGGCGCGCAGCCCAGGCCGCCTGGGATCCCGAGAACGATCCGGCCCTGCAGTGCATTCCACCCGGGCTGCCGACCGCGATGGACAATCCCTATCCGGTTCAATTCGTGGATCGCGGCGACACGATCGTGTTTCTGCTGGAGGAATGGGACGGCGAGCGAACGATCTATATGAACGGCGAGGGCGAGCCCGCGCAGGCGTATATGGGGCGGTCGGTCGGCCGCTGGGAGGACGGGGTGCTCGTCGTCGAGACGACCGATATCGACTGGCGATTCGTCGACGACCTCGGCACGCCGCAGAGCGAAGATGTCGTCATCAACGAGCGTTTCTCCTTGAGCGAGGACGGCACGGATCTCTTTTGGGTGGCGCGGATTACGGACCCCGTGAATTTCACAGAGCCCGTCGTCATGGAGGCCAGTTGGACGTGGGTGCCCGGTAACGAGATCAAGCCTTTCAACTGCGCCTTGCCGGGAGACGCGCAATAACAGCGGAACGGCTGCCGGCGCGCTCTCATGCGCTAGATATCCAGCTTGATCCGCTGTCAGAGCGATGCGAGACTGTTGACGCATGATTTCGCCCGTCCCGACCGTGGGTTCAGGCGTATCGGGAGGGGCACAGTTCAAAGGGCAGTTCCGGCGCGATCGCGCCGTACGCCGGCAAAACGCAAAGATACCGGAGTAAATCAATGTTCAAACGAGTCGTCATTACAGCCATGGGTATTGCCGGTGCGGGCATTGCACTATTGGCGGGCAGCGGAATCACCACCGCGCAGGAGATGGCATCCGCAAGTTTTGCAGCCATACCCAGTCAGAAGGGCGGCCAGGATTTTACCGGTGCATACGACGTCCACGTCGGTTGGCCGAAGGACATCAGCAATTTGCCAGGACTCAACGGTGAGTGGACGTTCGGCGCGGGGCAGAGCGTTTTCGCGGAGAGTCCAGACCGGATCATCTACCTGCAACGCGGACTGCTGCCGAAAATGGATCCGCCGGCTGCGAGATCATTTCCGGAGCTAGGCCCGAGTCTGGTCTTTCCGAACAACGCCGTTTGGCGCAACGCGACTCGCGCGAGTCTACCCGCCAACGGCGGCACTGGCGGTAGCGCCGAGGAAGGCGTTCAGGCCTGGGTTGACCGCGGCGGCCGGTTCAATGTCGATGCGAAGTGGGATTACAGCATCCTCGTGTTTGACGGCGAGGGTAACGTCACGGAGGCCTGGAGGCAGTGGGATTTCATGCTGCAGCGCCCGCATTACGTTGCGATCAACCCATACGATCCGGAAAAACACGTCTGGATCATCGACGATCATAAACATGTCATCCACAAATTCACGAACGATGGCTCGACGCTCGTGCAGACGATCGGGACCTATGGCGTTCCAGGTGCCGATGAAACCCATTTCAATCGGCCGACGTTCATGGACTGGTTCCCCGATAGCGGATTCGTCGTCTCCGATGGTTACAACGGCACGCGGACAGTCAAGTTCGATGCGGACGGCAACTACGTGACGTCCTGGGGACAGCGCGGCTCAAACGGTGATGAGGATCGGCCTGGCTACTGGAACAACGTGCACGGCATCGCTGTGGACCCGCACACGAACCGAGTGTTCGTCAACGATCGGGGTAATCGCCGCATTCAAGTCTTCGACGAGGACGGTAACTTCCTCTATGAGTGGAGCGTCGGCGGTCGTCCCGCAAGCGTCCATATGTTCATCATTACCGACGATGGCTATCTCTGGACCGCAGATCGCGGCACGCACAAGATCGTCAAGTACGATCTCGACGGTAACTTCCTCTACGCCTGGGGGACGCACAGCGAGGCGCCCGGTGGCATCTCTGGGGTGCACGGTATGAGCGTCGATGCAGACGGCAATCTCTACCTCGCTCAGGTCGACAACAAAGGCGGCGTGCAGAAATTCGTTCCTCGCGAAGGCGCGAATCCGGATTTCCTCATCAGCGCGACGCCCTACGTCGTACAGCAGTAGATAGTCGCAGAGCGCGACGCAAGGTCTGCGTTGCGCTCTGCGCTTGTCCAAAGAAAGGCTCAAAACCTGCCCCAGCCGTGTGCCGGTGGCGCGTCTCTTGCGTATGACGCCTCGGTCCCGAGTCTTCCGGACCCTCATAACGGTAAATGCATAGTTCGATGAACGGCGGCAGTCAGAAGAACTCGGTAGCGGCACGTGCGATAGCTGTCGTACGAGCACGCCGTCACTGGTTCGGCGGAGCTGCAGCCGTGTTGCTTCTCTACACGGTTGGGGGATTTTTCCTCGCGCCTGTACTCGCCAAGCGCCAGATTGTCGCGGCGTTGGAGACAACGTTTCAGCGTCCGGTGACGCTGGCTGAGCTGCGCATCAACCCGTTCGCGCTCAGTGCCGATGCGCGCGGGTTTAGTCTGACACAAGCCGATGGGTCTGCGCTGATCGCCTTCGATCGGCTCTTGATCAACTTTCAAGCATCGAGCCTGTTTCGCTGGGCCTGGACGTTCCGCGAGATCCGGCTCGAGGGACCCGCTATCGAACTCGTGCGCGAGCCGGGCGGGGAGGTCAACCTGGCCGCACTCGCGCCAGGCGCCGCTGAGCCGGAACCCGCGGAACGAGAGTCGTCAACGCCGCGGCTCGTCATCGGTAGTTTCGTGCTTGCCGATGGCGTCATGAACGTGACCGATCGCGTGCCGGCTTCTGACTTCGTCACGGTCGTTGGGCCTGTCAGCGTTGCAGTTAGCGACTTGAGCACGCTGCCTGATCGGGAAGGTCAGCAGCAGGTCGTCATCAATACCGAAGGCGGTTCGCGCCTTGAGTGGTCGGGCACGGTTCAAGTGAACCCGCCGCTATCGACCGGTCGGGTGACAGGCAGCGGCCCGTTCGTACCGATTCTCTCGCGTTACCTGCAGGATCGTATCGCGTTTAGTGCTGCAGACGGACGTGTCGAGCTCGGTTTCGATTATCGCATTGGCATGGATGCTCAGGGCGCGGGGTTTGCGGCCATCGATGGGCTAGACGTTGCCGTGCTCGACATCGCCCTGCAGCGCGACGATGAGGACGCCGCATTTTTGACCGTACCGGCCGCGCGCGCGAGCGGCGGCACTCTGCTCTGGCCGCAGAACACAGCACGCCTCGAGCAACTGCTCGTTGAAGGCGCAAGCCTGAGCGCCACGCGGTCCATAGACGGGACCGTCAATTTGCAGAATCTCCTCGTAGCGGTGGAGACGCCGGTAGACGCGACGTCGGCCGGGCCGGCGCTCGAGGACGAGGACGCCTCGGTCTGGTCTGTCGAGCTAGGCGAGCTCGCCGTCACCGACCTCGGCGCTTCATTCACGGACTTCGCCATTCGTGAGCCCGGCACGCTCCAGATTGCCGATCTCGATCTCACGGTGCGTGAGATCTCCAACGCGGATCAAAAGCGATCTCCGTTCGACCTGGTCATTGCAATGGCGACTGGAGGCCGTATACGCGGCAACGGCACGGTCGCGGCGCTACCCGACCCGGTACTGGACGGGTCGTTCTCGGTCGAGGCGTTTGAGCTCACTGCGGCGCAGCCCTACGTCAGTAACATAGCGCGAGTGACGCTCGACGGCGGCACGTTATCAGCCGAAGTGACTGCATCGGCCGACGCCGAGCAGCCGGTACATGTTGCCGGGTCGCTGTCTGTGCAGGGGCTCGAGATCAGCGATGCCGATCAAGGCGAGCGACTCATCGGCTGGCAGACGTTGGGCGTCGACATGTTCACGTTCGATCGAGCGGCGCGCACGCTCGAGATCTCCGAAGTCGCGCTGCAAGCGCCGTATGCACGTCTGTTCATCGATGCCGGCGGCAACACAAACTTCCAGGAGCTCGCGGTCGTCTCCGAGAAGGACGAGGCGTCTACGGCGGGAGCCGACCGCGAGCCGGAGGTCGAACGCGAGACCAACGCGGGTGCAGGGTACACGGTCAGCCTCGGGCGGTTGCTCGTCGAGGACGGTGCTTCGGATTTCACGGATCTATCACTACCGTTGCC
>JAOTTJ010000106.1 GCA_029864465.1 Gammaproteobacteria bacterium
CCGTCGGAAACGGTAATCGTATTGAATATCACGCTCTTGCCACCGGCAGCGTCAGCGCCAGCAGCGGCGACGTCCGCCAACTTATTGATGTGCATGTTGCACGGCGTGACCATGCTCCAGGTCGAGGCGATGCCTATTTGCGGCTTGGAAAAATCCTCGTCGCTGAATCCCACGGCACGCAGCATCGCCCGGCTCGGCGCCTGCGCCAGGCCATCCACAACGATGCGCGAGTGGCGCCGTGGGTCGATTGTCTTTTTGTCACTCAAAAGCGTTTAATCCAATTACTCGAGCGGGGCCGAGATTATCGTGGTCCGGCGGCGAGTCGGCAACTGTGAACCAGCCTCATGCCCGTGCGCCGAGAGCGTACCCCGATTGAGTGCCGAACGGTAACGATACAGACTGTGACCCAAGCGCATTTCCGCAACTCATGAGCGATAGTATGATTGGCCGCACTGATGGTGGCCCGAGTCTCCATGGAAGCTTCGAACACCGGAATTTTTAGCTTCAGCCACGCCGGCAGCTATATCGAGACCATCTCCGCCGAAAACGCGGAGATGAGCCTGCTGGACCGCAGCAATCTGATCTATCTCGACAAGTGCCTACATAAACAGTGGCGCCTCGGTCAGAATGTCATCCTCAACTGGTGCCCCACGAGTGACGGCGTTGCCGTGCTGGTCGTACCGCACTACGCCGTCGCGGCGAATTCGGCGCAAGCGCAAGCGAGCCGCGCCCCACTGGCGAATCACGAGTCGGTCAAGCCGTCTGAGGATTTCTTCAAGTCGCTCATAACGGGCCGCCGCCGGCTGACGCCCCGTCAGATGGATAATGTCGCCCGTCTGCTTGGCATCGAGCAGACGCAGCTGAAGCTCCGCCAGAAGATCGACGATTCTCCGACAACGGACCAGATCATCGAGAAGCTCGTTAAGCGTTACGGCATCAGCTATGTCGACCGCCGCGCGGTTGCGCTGTTCGACATCGTCGGCTTCAGTCTGCTCACACCGTTCGAGCAGATGACGCAGCTCAATAGCCTCTCCTACTCGATCAATTCCGCTCACAGCAAAATGCTCTCTAAGAGTATCGATATCGATTTCGGCCGCTCGACGACTGGCGATGGCTTCTATCTCTGGAATCGTGGCCTCGGTCTCGAAGCCGATATCCTGCTCTATCACCTCATGCACCTCGTCCTTGCCGATAACGCAATCGCTAAGAGCAAAGCACAGCACAATACGGTTCCCGAGCTCAGAGCCTGTTTTCATGTCGGCGGCAGCTACGAGTTCCATCAAGCCGAGGGCCTCAATCCTACGCTCTACAACTACATCGTCGGCGACGTCACCATCGAGCTCGCGAGAATGATCGAGCGCGCGCTCCCGGGGCAGATCATGGTCGGCGAGTTCCTGAGCGATACCGCGAACGTCGACGCTAACGGCGACCTTGCCCGGCCCGACTCCGTTGAATTCGTCGAACAGGCCACGCATAGCCTCGACCAGCTCAGCGGCCTGGAGCTATCCGGCGAGAAGGTCGAATCGATCAAGTGCTATCTAACAGGCACGCAATTGCGCACGGGTGACTTCAGCATCCGCCGAATCACCATCAGCGACAAACACGGCATCTCGCGAAACGTATTTAACGCAAAGGTGAACATCTACCGGCGCCATGCCGACCCGATTCTTCTTGGCATCGAGGATCGGCTATTGAGCGCTGAAGCGACGCTGGCTGAAAAGACAGCGCATCTCGTCAAGCGCAGCTAGAAGGACCTCTGGGAACGAACGAGAACCGCGTCAGGCAGATTCGGCCTTGCCAATCGGCTGCGGGCTTATGAGCGTGTCGGCTTCAGATGCCGCCGAATCGTCCCCAGGACGGGAGACCTCCGAGCGCGTCGCCGGCAGACGCCCCAGCGGTCCGACAAAATTGATCTGGTGATGGCCAACCGCAATGATGTCGCCATCCTGCAGCTCATGCTGAGTAACCCTGCGTCCGTTGACGAAGCAACCGTTCGTTGAGTTCAGATCGATGAGCATCCAGCCCGATTCAGTCTCCATAAATAGATTTTGATAGCGACTGACGTAAGAGCTATCCAGGCTAATGTCGCAAACTTGGTCGCGCCCGAGAACCATGCGTGGGCGATTCAACGCGATTTCCGCGATCACCTCACCTCGACTCGTGACAAGAAGATGCGCCGCGTCGAGCGTTAGCTGGCCTGGATTCGATTCGCGTACAGCATCCGGTGACAGCGCGTCCTCTAAATCGTGCCAATACGCTGGATCGTATCGAAGATTCAGCTGCTCACCGGCTCGCGCAATCAACGCCGGATCGAGCGAAGTCTTGCCTGTACCGGCGGGCTCGCGTGCCAATAAGTTCAGCGCCTCAAAACACAAGCTGTTGACATCGCCGACGACGCCTTGTGTATAAGCATGCACATCGCGCAGCACGTCATCGGGAAACAGCGTGAATTCGTCCTGTCCTCCGACACTCTGCAGGCAGACATTAATGTACTCCGCAGTCTCGTCGAGCGTGAAGCCGGCGAGGCGCACGTGATCATAAGGGGCAAGCGGACTGCGGTCCTCCGTTGGCATCAGCTCGCTAACGAGCTCCTCACTGCGTGTTAGCAAAACGAAGTTCAGAATCGGGCGATTCTTGTAGCGCAAACCCATCACCCACTCGAGCTCAGTCAGGGCAGCTTCGGATAAGCGCTCGAGGGCATCGGCGACGAGTAATATTGTCGTTCCCTTCGCTGACTGATGACGCAGGTACACCTCGACGATGTTGCGAAGCTCTGCTCGCGTTGCGTCGATCGTTGGCAAGCCAACATCCCGCAAGATCTTATGGAGGAATAGTTCGCTCGTGCGCTGCGAAGGGCCGATCAGGCTGACCGTCACTCCCGTGAGATCCTTCAGCCGCCGCTCGACGAGCGCAGACTTGCCAACCCCAGCTCGTCCGCTCAGAAACAGACAATGCAGCGATCGATTCAGCACGTCTTCTAGCCGAACGAGCGCAACCCGATTAGCCGAGGACTGATACCTCGGCCGCACGCGCGTTGCAGCGAAAGGATTGGACTCCAGCTTGTATTGCTCGAGGAACATAGGCCGTAGGGAACAGAGTCCGCCGCGTTGTGATTCGGTGGGCACGCAGGTTCGTGCAGAACCTTCGTAGCCGTTCGTGACCAATAGTGCCGCGGCGACGAGGCTATGGCAATTCGGCTTTCCGCTACGACTCCGGCAGCCCTAATCACTCCTCAGAGCAAGCATCATGAACACCGCATAAGCGAATGAATCTTAGAGCCTTGCGGGCCTGCAGATGGCGCCCAGGCAGCGACCGGAATAGGCGAGACTGCGAAGATACACACGGCATCCGAGTTCAGGCTGATCGCCAGCAGACCAAAGCGCGTGACGACCTGCGGGTACGGGTAAGATCGGGATGGCTGGTCGGGGCGACTGGATTCGAACCAGCGACCTCTTGCGCCCCATGCAAGTGCGCTACCAGGCTGCGCCACGCCCCGACCGGAGACGAAGTGTAGCCAAAACTCCAGCTCGCGGCGAATGGAATGCGCTGCGAGGGTCTAGCGACGCAGCAGTTTGAGCACGTCCTCGAGCTCGAGACGGAGCTGGCGGATGATCTGCTGACTCTGACTGACATCGGAGCGCGCCTCATCACCCATGAGCCTCTGCCGGGCGCCGCCGATCGTGAATCCCTCTTCGTAGAGCAAACTGCGAATCTGACGGATAACCAGCACGTCCTGGCGTTGATAGTAACGCCGGTTGCCGCGCCGCTTCACGGGTTTGAGTTGTGGAAATTCTTGCTCCCAATAACGCAACACGTGCGGTTTCACACCGCACAGTTCGCTGACCTCACCTATCGTGAAGTAGCGCTTACCCGGTATCGGTGGGAGTTCGGAGTTATTTCCGGGTTCCAGCATACGCTTCTACTCGCGCTTTTAATTTTTGGCCCGGCCGAAACGTCACGACTCGCCGAGCCGTGATCGGAATTTCTTGTCCAGTCTTGGGGTTTCGTCCGGGGCGTTGATTTTTGTCGCGTAGGTCGAAATTACCAAAGCCCGACAGCTTCGCCTGTTCTCCCGAAGCCAACGCCGCGCGCAGGTCTTCGAAAAAAGAATCTACAAGCTCTCGTGCTTCGCGTTTATTTAATCCGAGTTCGTTAAACAACGATTCGGCAATATCTGCTTTGGTCAATGCCATAGTGGGAGTTAGTTTCTTATTGTTGCGCCCAGCTCGCTTTCGAGATGCTCTACGACGGCCGCCACCGTCCGGTCCGCATCCTCGTCGGTAAGGGTGCGGTAACTGTCCTGCAAAATCAACCCTAACCCTATGCTTTTTCTACTTGAATCGATTCCAGGCCCACGGTATAGGTCGAATAAATTCACATTCTGCAAATATGCTCCTGCGGCATCGCGGACACAGGCGACAACGGCTTCGGCTTCAACATCATTCGCAACGACAACGGCGAGATCGCGCCGCAGATTCGGAAACCTCGAGTGTGCGCGATATGCAGGAAGCAATGCCGTGGTCATACAGTCGAGCCTGAGTGCAAACAGAATAGGTGTCTTTTTCAAATCGAGCGCGCGCTGAGCTGCCGGATGAAGTTCGCCTAGCCATCCCGCTTCCGCGCCGCCAAGCTCGACTCGTGCCGTGCGCCCCGGCCGCAAAACTGGATGCTCGGCCGCATGAAAACGGAGCGCGGCATGCCGCCCACCGAGCTCGACAAGCGCCTCTATATCACCTTTCACATCGAAGAAATCGATGTCATCGGAGGATAGATCCCAGTGCTCCGGCCACCGAGCTCCGCACGCAAGCCCTGCCACAACCATCCTTTCTGTCGTGCCCTCCGCGCCCGTCTCGAACTGTGGGCCGACTTCGAACAACCGCAACCGCTCTTGCTGGCGGCTCAAGTTCTGCGCAGCCGCTGACAGTAGGCCAGGCCACAACGACCGGCGCATGACGCTCAGATCACTCGAAATCGGGTTCGCAAGCCGCTCGGGCGGGGCGCCCGGATTGACGAGTTCGCCGAGTGCTGCATCGATGAAGCTGTAGCTGATGATTTCCGAGTAACCGCGAGAGACGAGCAGGTCCGCGATTGCTTCCTCGTCCACCACAGCCTCGCTCGCGCTCCCGAGTTTGCTAACACCGAACTCCGGCGATGCCGGAATATTGTCGTACCCGACCAGCCGTGCCACTTCCTCGATGAGGTCCTCTTCGATTCTCAAGTCGAAGCGGAAGCTCGGCGGTGTAACCTGCCAAGCGTTTCCACCGTTTGCCGTCACGCCCATGCCGAGCAGTTCCAGGGACGTCTCGACGGTCTGTGGCGGTAACGCCTGCCCCAGCACAGCGCCGAGCCGCTCACCGCGAAGTGTGATCGGCTCGATCATCGGTAGCCCCTGTGCTGCAACTACCTCGATAACAGGCCCGGGCTCGCCGCCGGCAATTTCCATCAGCAATGCCGTGGCGCGCTCGATGGCTCTTGTCTGATGAATCGGATCCACGCCGCGCTCGAAGCGCATCGAGGCGTCGGTATGTAGGCCGAAGCGCCTCGCACGGCCGCTAACTGCTGGCGGGGGAAAATAGGCTGCCTCGAGAAACACGTCCACGGTGTCATCGTCAACCGCCGTGCTCTGCCCACCCATGATGCCGGCGAGTCCGATGGCGCCGGACCGATCGCTAATCACCACAAGATCCTCGTCCAACTCGATCTCTCGCGCGTCGAGCAGCGTGAGCTTTTCGCCTGCCTTGGCATGACGCACGACAATCTCGCCGTCGAGCTTACCGAGGTCGTAACCGTGAAGAGGCTGCCCAAGCTCGAGCATGACGTAGTTGGTCACATCGACCACCGGATGGATCGCGCGCAATCCCGCGCGTCGGAGCCGCTCGGCGAGCCATATCGGCGAGGCGACGTTGGTTGTGACATTGCGGATTACCCGTCCCGCGAAACGCGCACAGCCCTCACCCGCATCAAGACGCACGCCGAACGTCTCTTCATTCGCAGGCGATACCGGCTCGACTTGCGGTGTCGGCATACCGATCCGCTGTGCCGCTGCGATCTCCCTAGCGATGCCGGTCACGCTGAAGCAGTCGCCGCGGTTTGGCGTCAGATCGATATCGAGAATGTGGTCATCGAGCGAGAGGTAATCCCGGAGCTTCGCTCCGAGCGGCGCATCGTTGGGCAACTCGATGATGCCCGCGGCATTGTCACCGAGACCCAGCTCCGTAGCCGAGCAGAGCATGCCGGCGGACTCGACGCCGCGAATCGAGGCCGCCTCGATCTGCCGCTCCTCGGGTAACACGGCACCGATTTTCGCGTAAGCCGTCTTGAGACCGGCCCTGGCATTCGGTGCACCGCAAACGACCGTCGTCGTTACCTGATCATCACGGACCTCACATATGCGCAGGCGATCCGCATCCGGGTGAGGCTTGCAGGACACGATCTCGGCGATGACGACATCGCTGAACTGCCCAGCAACGGGTAAGACGGCATCGACCTCGAGCCCAGCCGTCGTCAGTTTGTCCGCCAACGCGGTTGGCTCGAGATCGAACTCGACCCAATCGCGCAGCCAGTCGATATTTACACGCATCGCTTAGAACTGTTTGAGAAAACGCAGATCGTTCTCGAAGAAGAGTCGCAGGTCGTCGACGCCGTAACGCAGCATCGCGAAGCGCTCGACGCCCATACCGAACGCATAGCCCTGGAACGCATCCGGATCGACGCCGGCATTCCTGAGCACATTCGGATGAACCATCCCACAGCCGAGCACCTCGAGCCAGCGGCCGGATTCGGACAGCACGTCGACCTCGGCCGACGGCTCCGTGAACGGGAAGTACGACGGCCGGAATCGCAGCTCGACCTCCCGCTCGAAAAAGCTCGATAGGAATTCGAACAACAGGCATTTCAGATTTGCGAAACTGATGTCCCGGCCGACGGCCAAGCCCTCGATCTGGGTAAACATCGGCGTGTGCGTTAGATCCGAGTCGCAACGATAGACCCGGCCGGGGGCTATCAAGCGAATCGGCGCTCCCTGCGCTTGCATCGCCCGTATCTGAACCGGCGAGGTATGTGTGCGCAGCAGGCGGCCCGACTCGAGATAAAACGTGTCATGCATGGCGCGAGCCGGGTGATCTTCGGGAATATTCAGGGCCGTGAAATTATAGAAATCGTCCTCGATCTCTGGGCCCGTATGGACATCGAACCCTGCTCGCTCGAAGATTCTGCGCATTCGGCGCAGTGTTCGAGTGATCGGGTGCAGGCTGCCACGACTCTGTCCGCGGCCCGGTAACGTCACGTCGATCGCATCCTGGCGCAGCGTCTCCTGAAGCTGCTGCGACTGGAGACCTTCGAGGCGCTGCGCGATCGCGGCAGTCAGGTCGCGCTTGGCTTCATTGATCGCCTTGCCTGCGTCGGGCCGCTCTCTCTCGGGAAGTTTGCCGAGCTCCTTGAGTTCGGCCGTCAGGCTACCTTTACGCCCAAGCAAGCTTACGCGTAGGTCGTCGAGTGCGGAAAGATCAGCTGCAGCGCGAATGGCTGCGAGCCCCTCCTCGCGCAAGGTGTCGATGCGACTCATCCAGCAGGCCTCCAAGCCGAAGCGCCGTCAGTGCGCCGCGTGCCCACTCCGCTCAACACGACGATCGTCTCGGCAGACGAGCGCCTCAGGACGCCAGTGCTTCTTTGGCAGCCGTAGCGATTGCAGCGAAGGCTTCCGGGTCGTAGACCGCAATATCAGCCAACACCTTACGGTCGACCTCGATCTCCGCTTTGCTCAAGCCGTGAATCAGCCGGCTATACGACAGACCATGTATGCGCGCAGCCGCGTTGATTCGAGTGATCCACAGAGACCGGAACTGCCGCTTGCGCTGCCGACGGTCTCGGTAGGCGTACTGCCCGGCTTTGATGACGGCCTGCTTAGCAACCGTATAGACCTTGCTCCGCGCGCCGTAGTAGCCGCGGGCCTCTTTCAATATCTTTTTATGCCGGGCCTTGGCAACGACCCCGCGTTTGACTCTAGCCATGCCTTACTCCTCAGCTGTACGGCAGCATCTTGCGGACCGCTTTGACATCGGCGTCAGCGACCTGCAAGGTCGAGCCGAGCTGGCGTTTCCGCTTCGAGCTCTTCTTCGTCAAGATGTGACTCAGATGAGATTGCCGGCGTTTATAGCCGCCGTTCCCGGTGCGGCTGAACCGTTTCGCGGCGCCGCGGTTGCTTTTCATCTTTGGCATAGCTGTCTGCTCCTATTGCTATAGCCCGAACGAGGCCTTTCGTCCCGCCAGGCGGCTCATCGCGATCCGTGCCCGGACTCGCCGATGAGCACTTCTTGTGTGAGCGGTCTGCTTACGTCGCAGGCCGCTTCTTGGGCGCGATGACCATGATCATCTGACGCCCTTCGAGCTGCGGATGTTGTTCCACAGTTCCGATTTCCTCGAGATCCTTCCGCACGCGCCGCAACAACTCGACACCGAGCTCTTGATGCGCCATTTCACGGCCACGAAACCGCAGAGTCACTTTCGCCTTATCGCCGGCTGTCAAAAACCGGACGAGATTGCGCAGCTTGATCTGGTAGTCAGCCTCCTCGGTGCCCGGCCTGAACTTGATCTCCTTGACGTGCGTTTGCTTCTGCTTGCGCCGCGCCGTTTGCGCCTTCTTGTTCTGCTCGAAGACGAACTTGCCGTAGTCCATGACACGGCATACGGGCGGGTCGGAGTTCGGTGCTACTTCTACGAGATCTAGACTAGATTCTTGCGCTTGCGCCAGGGCCTCTGAGATGGACATGACACCCACCTGCTCCCCGTTGGCCCCTATGACGCGTACCTCCGGCGTCGTGATCTCGTCGTTGCGCCTAATACGCTTACCTTGAACTATATTGAACTCCTTCCTACGCTGACCTGATTAGTTGCGGGCGGACGACACTCAATGGCGTAGCCCAACGTGGCCCTTTCTCCACGGGACCCGCAAGCGAGCGGATTGTAAGCCCCTGAGAATGACGACACAAGACCGGGCGTGGCCTAAACGCCTTAATTTTCAGAGGCTTCGAACCGCCACGAGTAGCACTCGCGGACACCGTCGATAGATGCGCAAAGCGGGGGCTGTGCCCCCGCCTCACCAGTTGGTAGGCGCGAGTGGGATCGAACCACCGACCCCCACCATGTCAAGGTGGTGCTCTACCACTGAGCTACGCGCCTAGAAGGGAC
>JAOTTJ010000107.1 GCA_029864465.1 Gammaproteobacteria bacterium
AAAGACGCAAAAGAGATAAAAAAGCACGAACGCCCCGCCGCCGTTCTCGCCGGCAATATATGGAAACTTCCAGACGTTGCCGAGACCGACCGCCGAGCCGGCAACAGCGAGGATGAAAGCGAAGCGTGAGGACCATTCGCCGTGCAGAGACTTGCGTCGCTGCGGTACCGAGTCGGTAACCATTAAATCTCCGAGCGTGTTTTTTCGCGGCAATTCTAGGATCATTGCCCCGCCATGACCAGAAAGCGCAACAAACCGTCACCTTCGTCAATCGCCCAGAATAGGAAGGCGCGATTCGACTACTTCATCGAGGAGAGCGTTGAGGCTGGCCTCGTGCTCGAAGGATGGGAGGTCAAAAGCTTGCGGGCCGGCAAGGCCCAGCTCTCCGAGTCTTATGTAATTGTCAAAGACGGCGAGATCTGGCTGCTCGGCGCGCACATCACGCCGCTGTCCTCGGCGTCGACGCACGTCAATGCGGATGCCAGCCGCACACGCAAACTCCTCTTGCACCGTGACCAGATTGATCGTCTTACCGGGCTCGTCGAACGCAAGGGCTACACGCTCGTGCCGCTCGAGCTCTACTGGGGCAAGGGACGCGCAAAGCTCGCCGTCGGCCTGGCAAAGGGCAAGAAACAACACGATAAGCGCGCCGACGAGAGAGACCGGGATTGGCAGCGGGACAAGGCCCGAGCGCTCAAAGCCTTTGTCAATAAGTGAGAAACGCCGATTACGTACCTTGTATTTGGGCCCTACCGCCCTAAACTTGAGGTTCATGGGGGCGATCGGCTTCGACGTGGGTCGCGAACCCTCAGGTGCATGCCGAGGCGCAGATAACCTCGTAAAACCAGCTGCAAACAACTTAGTTGCCAACGACGACAACTACGCTCTAGCTGCTTAAAAACCAGCCTAGTGCCTTCCGCCCGGCTCGTGCTTGTGCGACCGGACCCGGGAGTCATCCACACAAGCTCGCCGGACGGCTCGTCTGAGGCCCGAACGCTAAAAAGTAATCAGACTGGCTCTGAGTTTTCCCTGCCCGCCGGGTAGCTCAAAGTAAGATTAAAGGCGGTATAAGCATGTAGACCCTGGGGCGGAGCACTTGCGGACGCGGGTTCGATTCCCGCCGCCTCCACCAATCAAACAGGGTCGCCTTTGGCGGCCTTTTTGATTGGTGGAGCTGTTGTCCTTAAGCTCGTTTGAGTCGCACGACTTTCATGACTTCGATATCGATCCCAGCGACCTGCTCTGCCACTGGATAGTAGGTAATATTTATTCGAGCGCCTTTCAGATTTCGGTACAGCTTCTTACGTCGATATCTGAATGGAACGTCGTACCCGTCCAACAATATCGTATTCAGCACCCATCCATCTTTCGCGCGCTGAACGTGACTGACCACTGTGGCCATCTCGAGATGATTGAGGCATCGATTCTTCTCTAAGAGTTTATCGACCTCAGATTTCACGAGCGCATCACCATACTTCTTTTAATGGACCCAAAGCCGCGATCCGTTCTGGCCGCGATCTAGATGCAAAGGAATAATCGTTATTCGGGACGCTCGTAGTCACCGATAGGAAACCCGATCGGATAAGCATCCTGGTAGTTCCCAGGGGCATCGTTAAAGGCGGGCTCGCGCCAGCGGTACATGTTGTCCCACATAGAGATTACGTTCGAATGAAGCCACCAATCATAGTTTTCGTAGTCAGAGTAATCCTCCATCGTTACTCGTTCCAGAATCTCTTCGATCGTGGCTCCGTCTACCAGCTCTGCCAGAACTCGTTCTTGGAGCACCGCGACATAGTCGCGAAAGTAAAGAAAGCTCTGCTGCGTGGTCGGCCCCATGTGGCCAGGCACGACGATATCAACGTCATCGAGCTTCGATAACACACCAAGCGTATCGATCAAATTCTCCACATGCGCATCACGAAAATCCGGGAACACGAGCGCCTTATCTGTTCCTCCCCACGCTAAATCAGGCGCAATGAGAATCCGTTCTTCCGGGATGTGAATTTGAATTAGATTGTTGCTGTGAGTGTGGCCGAAGTAATACAGGTACAGCGTCTTTCCGCCGAGATGTATTTCCATCTCTTGATCGAAAACAATATCCGGCACGGAGGTGTTCCGAGCTTCCCTGATGATATGTTTTCGCGTATTCCTATGCGATATAGTCGTCGCAGTGTCGTCAAAAACCTGCAACCCGCAAATATGATCCGAGTGGTCATGGCTCAAGATGACGTACTTCACTGGCACGTCGTAAAGCCGGTCGAGTTCTGATTTCAACCATTCCGGGTTTCCTTGACCACGGCAGGTGGCGTCTATAACGATGAGCCCTTCGTCCGTGACGACGACCGAGGTATTCGCCGCCATAGGTCGGTGCACGACACGAAACACGCTTTCCGTAAGCTGTACCAGCCGAGGGCTACCGTCGTCGGAACTCTGCGCATGCACGGCTTGGCAAATCGCCGTCGCCAAGAATGCCAATCCAACACTTAGTCGTCGTATTTTCATTTAGTCGACCCAAAACACTGTTAGCACGGCGGCTTTCGGCCACAAGCGACATAGAGATCGACTACATTGCCGTTGCCAGCTGCCATTCTTGATCGGAGAACGCACGGGGCTATTCGAGCAGCGGATGATCCGCAGGCAACTGCCGAGCATGCCACAGCGCCAGTCTGTGCCTAACCGATTTCTGCGACACCTGCTCCTCGGGTAGTGGCGCGATGAGTTTATCGTGAACAAGCAACCGATAAATGTACAGTGCTTTATCGCTAGCCGAGTCGGTGGCTTCGAACTCCACCACTCCTCTTTCTTCTCCGTATTTCACGCCGGCTTCTAGCGCCGCTTTAAACAGTTCCGCTTCGTTTTTCAATTTTTTCACGCGGTTACCCTGGCATAGTCTGAGATGCATCAATCGGCCGACTTGATGCCGGAAATATACCATCGGCGGGTCAACCGTACCCTCGAGAATGGACAGTCCAGTGGAGCTCTTGCCGACAATTTCGGTAGACTTCGGTCGGGCCTACTGCGATGGAATGGGAAATGCCAGTCACGGAGCTTAATCACTACTTGGTGCGCGCCAGCGATATCGAGGCGACGAAAGATTTTTATGTCGACGTGCTCGGGTTCGAGACCGTGCCGCGGCCAAATTTTCCGTTTCCCGGGTACTGGCTCGGCCTGGATGGCGCCGCACTCGTACATGTCGCGCTGGCCGGCGTGGAACGATCGGATCTCTACTACATTGGATCGCCTGACGACGCGGCGACCGATAACGCCGGCGTCATCGATCATATCGCCTTCGTCGCGACAGATCCGGGGAAAATGGCGAAGCATTTCAAATCGATTGGCGTGCAGTTTCGGCCACGCTATCTGCCGGAATCGTCGCTCTATCAAATCTTCGTTAAAGATCCGAACGGCATCATGATCGAGCTCAACTTCTTCGGCGTCGAGGACATCTCGGAATGGTCGGAAGGAGAGGTCGAGAACTACACGGCGATGCCGCGCGTCGAGAGCTCACAACCCTAGAGCGCGAGATTGCGCGACGTACGCCGAGGCAGGCGCGAGGCGCGACAACAAGTGTCGCGCCTCACATCTGGAGAACCCGAGAAGCAGCCCGGTTAGGCTTCGATGTGCAGCAATCGTCTGAGATTGCCGCCCAGGATCGCTTCCTTCTCGGTGTCGTCGAGGAAATCGGCACCGGCGATGAGATCCATCGTATCGGGCCATGGGAATGGCTGATCGGAACCGTAGACGACTTGACTGACCCCCATCTCGGCAACGAGATGCCGCAGCGCTTGCGTCGAGAAGACCATCGAGTCAGCCAGAATATTGTCCCGCAAATAAGCCGTCGGACGACGTTGATTCCGGCAGTTCGCATTGGGGCGTGCGCAGGCAACCTCGGTGCGCCCGAAGTAGGACGGCAGATAACCGCCGCCGTGTGCGCCGCAGACCTTGAGCGCCGGGAAGCGATCGAACACACCTTCAAAGATCATGTTCGACAGGAACACTGTGGTCTCGAGCGGGTTACCAATGATGTTGCCCTGATTTGCGATTTCGGGCAGACCACCCTCTCTGAGCACTTGCTCGGAGTTCGTCGGGTGCATGAAAACAGGCACGCCGAGTTCTTCGGCCTTGGCCCAGAACGGATCGTATTTCGAGATCGCGTTGGACTCGCCAAGAACCGTGCCTCCGACTGACGCGCCACGGTGGCCAAGCTCGTTCACTGCGTACTCGAGCTGCTCTGCCGCAAGCTCGGGGTGCTGAAGCGCGACCGATGTCAACGCGACGAAACGATCGGGATGGTCGTTGACCCACGCAGTGAGCTGTTCGTCGTGGACCTGCACGATGCGTTCGGCGAGTCGGCGATCTGCGCCGTACCACCAATACGTATTGATGCTCAGTGCCGCGTAGTCGATTCCGCGCTCGTCCATCGCCGTGAGGCGGTGATTACCGAGCAGATACCAATCGGGATAGTTACGCCCGGCAAATTCCGTACCTCGCGTGACATCCTCGACCGACGGAATGATCGTATGCGCATGAATGTCGACGGTCGTGATTTCCCGCCCACCGACCATGATCGGCTTTCGCCTGCCCTGCGCCGAGGCCTCTAGTCCGTGCGCAAGCATGTAAAGCCCAGCGGTCGTGCCCCCCAGGCATTTAAAGAAATCTCTACGGTTCGGCATCATCGCTCACCCTCCTATTAGCTGCCGGATAAGCCCCTGCTGTTGTGCTCTCTGAGTATTGCGGGGCCCATTGTTGGAATAGGCAGAATAACACAGGGATGACAGGAGCCATCAAGACTGCTGCGCCCGCCGGCTGTTGCGGTACCATCGGGGCACGCTCGCCGCAATCGGCTGAGGACCAAATCAATATAAGAGGGATACGCCGATGCTGCCTTCGACCTTCACACGCATCTTGACCGCGCTCGCTTTGGTCGCCGCGATCGCCGCGTCGACGCTCTCGCCAACGGACGCTCACGCGCAGCAAGCCGATGGCGCGACGTTCCGTCTCCTGACGTTTGCGAGCGGCGATAGCGGGCCACGCCTAGGGGCTACACGCGGCGACGGCGAGGGCGACGTTGTCGATATCCACAACGCGATCGGATTTCTGTATCGAATCGCCGCGCCCGAGATCCGCGCGTTACCGCCGATCCCAATCGACATGCGCTCGCTCATCGAAGCCGGTGACATGCCACTACAGGCCACTAAAACGATCCACGACACCGTCACGAGACTCAGAGCTGCAGGCGATTTTACCGAGCGCGGCGGATCACAACGCGTCTTCTATCCGCCGTCGGCTGTCGAGTACCTGCCGGTCATCCCCGATCCGTCGAAAATCATGTCGCTCGCGGGCGCCTATCAACGCAGGCAGTCCGACGGCACGCCGGGCACTTACGACAACGCCGAATATCTGAGCTTCTTTTTCAAGTCTCGAGAGTCGCTGACTGGACACGGGACCGACATCAACCTCTGGGGGCTACTCACAACCGGCGTGCACGAACCCGAATTCGCAGTCGTGATCGGTAAAACCGCGCGCGCCGTCCCGGCAAGCGAGGCGCTCGACTACGTCGTCGGTTACACGATCATGAACGACGTCAGCTCACGAGATCTGCCGCAGGGACGGCACAGTATGCAAGGCGGCTCGATGAGCAAGTCGTTGGATACATTTACGCCGCTCGGACCATTCTTGACCCTCAAAGAGGATGTGCCCGATCCGAACAGTCTCGACATCGCGGGCTACGTCGATGGCGAGCTCCACGTCTGGCCGGTGCCGAACGGCAATACGTCGTTTCTGACGTTTACCGTCGAGGAAACGATCGCGTACT
Organism: Gammaproteobacteria bacterium; assembly: GCA_029864465.1. Lineage (GTDB taxonomy): Bacteria > Pseudomonadota > Gammaproteobacteria > Steroidobacterales > Rariloculaceae > JAHEEM01. The sequence continues at coordinate 5,816 of JAOTTJ010000107.1, forward strand.
TGAGCGAACGCATGACGCTGCTGCCCGGCGACATCATTGCCACAGGCGTACCGCAACCGACGTTACGGTTCGCAGACGGCCAGGTTATCGAGATAAAGATCGGCAACCTGGGCACGCTGCGCAACCGAGTCGTTTCGGTGCCGATCCCCGGGCACACGCCGATTCCGCCGCGAGACGTCGCCGACTAACGACACGGAAAGCCATGAGCTAGCTGCTAGTCGATTACCCGCCAAGGCGTGCGCGGCACTGCTCGAGCTCGCGCACGAACCGATCTTTTTCCAGCGGAGACACCATGATCCAATGCCCGTCGCCGTAGTCGATACGTAGTCTGTCGAGTGACAGCGCGGGACTCGAAAGCGGATTACGCGTGGGCGAGATGCTTTTGACGTCCGCGATCGGAATACGCCACTTGAACGGGCCGCTGCGAACGTCGAGTGTCGTGGCCGTGAGCACATAGCTCGTTGCAACCAACAACCAAGTTGGCAGCACGGATCCCAGCAGAACCAGTACGGCCGCGATCCACCACGGCCCAGGCATTTGCGACAGCATGATGCTACTGGCGGCAAACAGACAGGCCAGAGCGGAACCGAGCAGAACGACGAGCAACCAGCCATCGATCCTCGAGGCAAACGTCAGCTGCTCCACACCACGGCTCCTCCATAACGGCGTACAGGCGCCCACGACTTCAATGGTAACTTCGACTCGCCAAGGAACGCCATGCACGCAATTGTGGAACGTGCCCATGATGCGTGAGGCGAGACATCCGGCTAGTATCGGCACAGATCTTGGAGACCGGGCTGACGGCCATGCATGACGAAAATCTCCACCACTGGCAGCATTCACACGCATTCGGGCAGGACGTCCGAAGACCCGGCGAGACGCGCACCCTTATCGTCATCGGCATCACGGCGGTCATGATGGTCGTCGAAATCGCTGCCGGCATCACGTTCGGCTCCATGGCACTGTTGGCCGATGGCCTACACATGGCGTCGCATACCGCAGCGCTGACAATAAATGCGTTCGCGTATCTGTACGCCCGCCGCCACGCCCATAACGAGCAATTCAGCTTCGGTACCGGCAAGGTCAACACGCTCGGCGGATATACCGGGGCGGTTCTACTTGCCGGCTTCGCACTGCTGATGGTCTGGGAAAGCGGGGCGCGGCTAATCTCTCCCGTCGAGATCGCGTTCAATCAAGCGATCTTCGTCGCCGTACTCGGCCTGATCGTCAATGGCGCATCGGTTTTGATCCTGGGGCATCACCATCACCCCGAACAAGTGCAGGATTTGCCTGAGCGGTACGAGGCTCACGCGCACTACCATGACCACGCCGACGAACACGGGCACGGGCACCACCATCACGATCACAATCTCGTTGCGGCATATCTGCACGTCCTGGCGGACGCGCTCACATCGTTACTCGCGATCTTCGCTCTTCTGGGCGCCAAATTTTTTGGATTAGTTTGGGCCGATCCGCTCATGGGCATCGTAGGCGCCGTGCTCGTCGGCAAATGGTCCCTGGGGCTACTGCACAGCACCTCCACGGTCCTTCTGGATCGCGAAGGCCCCGACGACATGCGCAAGATCATCAAGGAACGCATCGAGGCCGAGGACGACAATCGCGTCGTGGATCTACACGTTTGGGCCGTCGGCCCGAATATCTACTCGGTAATTCTTTCGGTCGTGACCCACCATCCGAAACCGGTCGACCATTACAAACGTTTGCTGCCGCCAGGCATGGGCGTCATGCATATCGCCGTCGAAGTCCACCTCTGCAGCGAAGAGGGACTGCCGATGTCCACCTCTGAGCAGACGCTTAGCTAACGGTTCGTTGTCTGACGAGCTTGCCTCTCGACGCGCAGACCGAGCACGGGCAAACGGGCTTCTGAGAAGGACTCAATGCTGGGCCAGGCAGCTTTTCGCGAGCCGCGACACCGCGTCGGCAGCCTCACGCCATTGCTCATACCTTTGCGAAAAAGTACTCGCAGCGTCAGCCTCCGACGTCCCGGTCGGCCTAAACGCACCAGTCATCATGCGGGCAGCATCCAATAGGTCGATAGCGGCCTCTCTCTCGCGAGCGACGCTCTCCTCGAATTGTTGTTCCCACTCCGTAGCGTCCATTGCAACTCCATTTCATATCCTGAACAGAAACACGCGGCGTTCGGATTTCCAAGGCCGGCATTAGGCGGCACTTCCCGAATACGGTCAAGAGAGCTATCGCGCGGCCATTCATCGCCAACGACGACCAAGAGTTTCGCATCGTAAGCGCCCACGGTTTCCAAGAGCGGACCGAACGCGCCCGCGTCGGCCATCTGGACTACGTCAACATCGATGACGAGCTCATCGCTATCCATCATCACCCCAACTGGCACAAATACGGCATCACGCAGACCTGGGACAGCCTTTCGATGGAAATTCGGATGGAGCGTATGACGCGAGCCGAGGCAGTCGAGCGCGTCGCGGCAGCCGGCGATTGGCCGCCGGATCCGAGCCCAGCGCAAGTCGCGGCCGTCGACAAAAATAGCTGATTGCCGTCTCTTCTCGCTACCCGAACGGCTATCCTGCTCGCCGCCCGAGGCCGAGCTTTCGTAACGAGGAGCGCAGCACAGACAGTTCCTTGTGAGTACCCGCAGCGCTCTTGCGAAGCCGAAACACGAAGCACGGCGGAACGTTGAAAGGCGCGACACCGATCAGGGATGCTCGTGCTCCGACAGCACGTAGCTGCTCGCGTGGGACGGTACATCGGGCGACGTACGAGAACTGATGGAATCGCCCACGCGGTGCCAGCACCGAAAAGATATTGTCGACGAGCCGTTTCTTCTCCTCGTTCGTGAACAACAGCAGCGGTAAGCCGCTAATCACGAAATCGGGAGGTCCCGATAGTTCATCAGCATAAACGTCGAGCTCGAGGGCGTCCGCTTGAATGATCTTGACGCCGGGAAATCGCCGGCGCAGAAACTTGACGAAGCTGGCGTCCTTCTCGAGCACGATCAGGTCATCGCGATCGACACCGGCGTCCAAGATTGCCTGCGTCACGGTACCGGTGCCGCCACCGAGCTCGATGACCCGGGCCCCGGGGCGAACGCCCGTGACGAGTAGCTTGCCGACCGCTGCGCCGCTTGGAAGCAAGGCGCCGACTTCGCGTGGGTTGCGCAGCCAGCCAAAAAAGAACTTGCCGTGCTGATACCAGGACGACAGTCGCCTTCGCGTTTTGTCGTCCGGCTCAGACAAAAGGCCACCGTTTATTGAACTCGAATTGCAGACTGCCAGGCGCACGTGCGTGGCGTAAAAATCACCGAGTCACCAGATCTCTGCTCCAGTTCTCGAGTGAACTTGCGGTCGGAACGGGGCAGAAGCTGC
>JAOTTJ010000108.1 GCA_029864465.1 Gammaproteobacteria bacterium
CGCTACAACTGGCTCGCGATAGATAACCTCAAGGCCAAGCAGGCCTAAAGCAGGCCAACGCGCAGGCTCCAGCGCCCTAGCCAGATCCGACCGTACCCCAGGGCGCGCGCCCTCGAAGGACACTGAGGAACCGGCGTCCACGTGGTAAAGTTGGCCTCATGAACAGACCCACTCTCCGGCGCCCCGTAGCCGCCGCCCTTTGCGTCGCGGCCACGTGCGCCCTTGTTGCCTTCGCGGCCGTCGGCCAGGAATTTCCGTCACGGCCGATCGACATCGTGACGCATGCGTCTCCTGGTGGCGGCACGGATGCGACAGCGCGCTCGATGGTGCTCGGCACGAAGCTCGCGCTCGACGTCGACATGGCCGTCGTGCCACGGACGGGCGGCGGCGGCATCGTCGCATTGAATTACGTGAACAGCCGGCCGCGTGACGGACATACCGTGCTCGCGATCACGCCGACGCATCTATTCGCGATCGCTCGTGGTCAGGGGCCGATCAGGATCGAGGATCTCGTGCCGGTCGCTCGCGCGACCGATGACCCGATCGTCGTCATGGTTCGCGGCGACAGCGAGGTGCAAACGCTTGCGGACCTCATCGCGCTCGGCCGGGAACGGCCAATAAAGTGGGGTACGACCCAGATCGGCGGCGTCGATCACGTTGCCGGGGCCATCCTCGCCCAGAGAGCAGATACCCAACTCAGCGTCGTGCCCTTCTCGGGTGGCGGTGAGATCGTTACGAACCTCATGGGCGGCAGCGTCGATGCGGCAGGGCTGAACCTCACCGAGGCGCTCGATCAGATTCAGCGCGGCGACTTCCGCGCGCTTGCCGTCATGGCCGAGGCAAGGCTCGGTTCGATCCCCGATGTGCCAACGACCGTCGAGCTCGGCTATGACGTCGTGTTTTCGACCGTGCGCGGCTATCTCGTGCTTGCGGGCACGCCCGAGGACAGAATCGACGTGCTCGAGCAAGGCATGCTCGAGGGCATGCGCCAGGAGAACTATATCGCTTACCTGGAAGGCTCGGGGCTCGATCAGAGCAGCATTGCCGGTCGAGAGGCCTGGGGCGCCCAGGTCCAGCGGCTTTACGCCGATGCCAGGCAGGCGATGATCGACCTCGACATTATCAAAGAAGAATAACGGTCGCTAGTTAACGATGAGACATCAGGACAGCCTGATCGGCGTCTGCCTAGTTGCGTTTTGCGGATTCGTGTTCTGGCTCACGATGGGCTTCGACGAGGTCCCGCCGATGCTTTCCCAGAACGTGCCGCCGACGTTCTTCCCGCGACTCGTGCTTTCGATCATTGCGCTGCTGAGTCTCGCGCTCGTCGTCCAGGGCCTCAAGAAGGAGGTCGATGCCAAAGAAACGATCGAGCCGGCCGTGTTTGTCACAGCAGCCATCATTGCCGTAGCCGGTTTGCTGTTGAGTTTTGCCGGTACGCTGCTGACACTGAGTCTCGTTGCGATCGTGCTGCCGATCGCGTGGGGCGAGCGCCGAGCGCACTTGATCGGCGCGCTGGCCGTTTGCCTGCCGGCGGGTGTCTATCTGATCTTCAGCTTGGCGCTCGGCATCCGGTTCCCGGCCGGGCGATTGTTTGAAGGCCTGCTGTAGACGATGGGCCTGCCGGGACTGGAATACGCGCTGCCGATCGTGACCGATCCGTTCGTGATCGGTCTCATCGTCGCCGGTACGTTCGCCGGTGTGCTCGTCGGCGCCCTGCCCGGTCTGTCGTCCTCGATGGCCGTGGCACTATTGTTACCGTTCTCGCTCTATCTCGACCCGATTCCGGCGATTGCGCTCTTATCGGCACTTTACTGCGCCGGCACGTTCGGCGGCTCGATCACGGCAATACTGATAAACGCCCCCGGTGCGCCGCCCGCCGCGGCGACAGCCTTCGACGGGTACCCACTCGCAGTCAAGGGCGAGGCTGGACGCGCGCTCGGCATCGCCGCCGTGTCCTCAGCCTGCGGCGGCATCTTCAGCGTGCTCGTGCTGCTATTCGCTGCGCCTTGGCTCGCACGCATCGCTTACACGTTCGGCCCACCGGAGTACTTCGCTCTCGCTGTGTTCGGCCTGTCGATGCTGTCCTCGATCAGCGGCGCCGAGCCGACGAAGAATCTCATCGGCGGCTGCTTCGGGCTGCTGATCGCAACCGTCGGCGTGGATCTGACGACCGGCATCGAACGGCTGACCTTCGGTATCCCCGAACTCTACGACGGGATTCATTTCATACCGGTGCTCATCGGGCTCTTCGCGGTTACGGAATTGTTGACCCAGGCGCAGACGCTCGGGCTCGAAAAGGTTGCTGTAACCATCAAGGCTCTGAAGCTGCCGACGCTCGACGACTTCAAGCGCGTCAAAGGCACGATTCTGCGCTCGAGCGGTATCGGCACGTTCATCGGCATACTGCCGGCCGAAGGCAGCACGATGGCTGCAATGATCGGTTACAACGAAGCCAAGCGGTGGTCGGATGCGCCTGAAGAATTCGGTAAGGGCTCCATCGAGGGCATTGCCGGCCCCGAGGCTGCGAACAACGCCGCCACGGGTGGCTCGATGGTGCCGACGCTCGCGCTCGGCATCCCCGGCAGCGCCACGGCTGCCGTCATTCTCGGCGGCCTACAGGTGCAGGGCTTACGACCCGGACCGTATCTCTTCGACGAGCAGCCCGGTCTGCTCTACGGCATCTTTTTCGCGATGTTGCTCGCAAACGCCCTCTTCCTCGTCTTCGGCCTGCTCGGCGCGAAGCTTTTCTCGCGCATCAGCCTCGTGCCGACGACGTTGCTGTGGCCGACGGTCTTTGCGCTGTGCTTCGTCGGCGCCTACGGGCTCGAGCAATCGCTCGTCGACGTCTGGGTCATGCTCGTCGCAGGCCTGATCGGCTTCGGCCTCAAGCGCTATGGCTTCAGCCCCGCACCGATCATCATGGGCCTCGTGCTCGGCGGCCTCGTCGAGACCTCTCTCGCCCAGTCGATGATTATCTTCGACCAGCAATGGACCGGCTTCCTCGCACGGCCGATCTCGCTGATATTCTTCGCGCTCGCCCTCGTCAGCATGCTGAACGCACCGGTACGCGGCTTCATTAGGAACCGCTCACAGCGATCCGGCGGCGCGGCGTGAACGCATTCATCGATTTAGCACTAGATATTGGAGCATGCCCATGAGCAGTTCTGCCGATTCCGCGATCAAACATTTCACGCCCGACATCGCCTCGAAGCACGGCGAAAATCTCACGCGCGAGGTCGCGGAGTTCGTCGTCAACACGAGCTACGAGCGCATCCCCGACGAAGTCGTTGAGCTCGCGCGCAAGTCTATTCTCGACGGACTCGGCCTTGCGCTGTCTGGCTCGGTCGCCGAAAGCGGCAAGATCATCCAAAATTATCTCCTCGCGCAGAGCATGCTTGGCGAGACGACTGTCATCGGCACATCACAGCGCGTGCCCGAACGCTTTGCAGCGTTCGCAAATGGTATCGGTGTGCACGCCGACGATTTCGACGACACGCAGCTCGCCGTTGCGAAGGACCGCGTCTACGGGCTCCTAACGCATCCGACAGCGCCGTGCCTGCCGGCTGCGCTCGCATTGACAGAGTCGATGAACGCCACGGGCCAGGACCTGTTACACGCTTACAACGTCGGGCTCGAGGTCGAGACCAAGATCGCAGAAGCGATCTCACCGCGGCACTACCAGCACGGCTTCCATGCGACCGCTACTTGCGGCGTCTTCGCCTCCGGCTCAGCCGCTGCGAAGCTCCGTGGTTTCGACGTCGGCCAGACCCAGCGCACGCTCAGCATTTCGGCGAGTCTGTCCGCGGGCCTGCGCGAGAACTTCGGCACGATGACCAAGCCCCTGCACGCCGGCCGCGCGGCCGAGGCAGGCATCATCGCCGCCGACCTCGTCGGTGCCGGCTGGACGGCCGCGCCCGGCATCCTCGAATCCCCACGCGGGTTCTTCCAAGCACACGGCGGCGGCTTCGACCTCGATGCCATCAGCGGCAAGCTCGGCAATCCGTGGACATTTGTGATGCCGGGTGTATCCATCAAGCCGAATCCGTCGGGCTCGCTGACGCATCCGGGTATGACGACGATGCTCGGACTTGTCCTCGAGCACGACATCAAACCCGGAGACGTCGAACGTGTCGACGTCGGCACGAATCACAACATGCCGAACGCACTCATTCATCATCGCCCGACGAACGAGCTGCAAGCAAAATTCTCGATGGAATTCTGCATGGCCATCTTGCTGCTCGAGCGGCGCGGAGGCCTGCCCGAGTTCACCGACGAGGTCGTCAACCGTCCCGATGTGCAGGAGATGATCACGCGTGTGAACTTCGGCGTACACCCGGAGGCCGAGGCTGCGGGCTACGACAAGATGACGACGATTATCGATATTCACCTCAAGGACGGTCGCACGATCTCGGGCCGAGCCGATTTTGGCAAGGGAAGCCCGGCGAATCCGATGACCTACGACGAAGCTGCCGACAAGTTCCGCGGCTGCGCGGAATTCGCGAGCTGGCCAGGCTTTAAAACCGAGAAGATTATCGAGACGGTCAGATCGCTCGAGGCGTTAGGTTCCGTGCGCGAGCTCACAGCGTTGCTGTCGGCTTGATCTCAATCTCGAAAACGATGAATCTGGAAACATGAACTGGAACGTTGATCTAACTGGAGAAACTGCGCTCGTCATCGGGGGCACGAAGAACATCGGCCTCGCTGTCGCGCAGGCCTTGCAGAGCGCGGGCGCCGCCGTTGCCGTCGTCGGCGGCTCCGACCAGGCCGCACTCGACAACGCCCTCGACACGCTGAGCAAGAGCGGTGGCGAGGCCATCGGCTTCTTGAAAGACATGTCCGAGGAAGCTGCCGTGCAATCAGTGTTCGCAGAGATTGAAGGGAAGCTCGGGCCCGTGTCCGTTCTGGTCAACAGTCCGGGCTATCGCCCGCATGGACCGTTTGCCGACATAACGCTCGAGACATGGAATGCCGTGCTCGCAATTATGCTGACGGGACCATTTCTCGCCGGCCGTGAGGTCGTCCGGCGCCTACCGGAGAACCGCAAAGGTGCGATCGTAAACATCGGCGGCTTGAGCGCGCACCGCCCAGCCAAAGACCGCGCGCATGTGATCGCAGCCAAGTCCGGCCTTGCAGGGCTCACGCGCGCGCTCGCGGCCGAGGGCCAGGGACGCATCCGCGCCAATTGCATTGTCCCGGGCATGATCGAGACGACACGCAAGGCCGGCCAACCGCATGCGCATTTCCATGGCGATGAAGCATTCGCGCGCGGCAGCGTCGAGGACGTCGCCCGTGTCGTGCTCGCGTTTTCCTCACCGCGCGATACGTATACGACGGGCCAGACCGTGCACGTCAGCGACGGCCGCTACATGGCGTAGGCGCTCAGCGATGCGGCTATGAGCGAAATCGATCGCGAGAAATGGGATGAGCGCTATGCGTCGGGCGCGTATGCAGCGCGTACGTATCCGACTCAGCTGCTCGCGGATTGGCTCGATCAGCTCCCTAGGGGACGCGCGCTCGACGTGGCCTGCGGCGCCGGACGCAATGCCCTCTATCTTGCCGAGCACGGGTACGCCGTCGATGCGATCGACATTTCTTCTGTGGCATTGGACCGTGCGCGCGCCACCGCCGCCGAGCGCGGACTCGATGTCAACTGGATCGAGATGGATCTCGAGGCGGGAGATGTTCCGGGCAACCACTACGACCTGATCGTCATCGTTCGGTACACACATCCGACGCTCGTCGCCGATCTCATCGGCCAGCTAGCCGACGGCGGTTTTTTGCTATGCGAGGAACATTTGCTGACCGATCGCGACGTCGTCGGACCGACGAGCCCGGCCTTTCGCACACGCCCGAACGAGCTGCTCGGCCTCTCGACCGGCTTACGCGTGATCTACTATCACGAAGGACTCGTCGAAGACCCCGATGGAAGAACGGCCGCACTCGCGCAACTCGTCGGCTGCCGCGGCACAGCCGGGTTCTAGCTCGTAGCCGGAAAATCGAGAAGCGCATCTAAAGCTGCGACCGGCTGCCTGGAGCCCAGAAGCCCATGCCGCCGCCGCGACCGCATCTCACGTGATCGCATCCCACAAACCGATCTGGTAGACGAACGCACCGATTAAGACAATCCCGGGAGCGACCATTCCCCGTTTGAAACAACTGAGTGGCGTGTCGATCTCCTGGAATGCAACGATCAGATTGACGATGAGCACGATGGGTGCCACTGTGATCGCGCCGAGCATGATCCCAAGCGCAGCAAACTCGGCAGCACCCGCGCCGGTCGGGAGGTTCATGATGATCAACAGCCCCACAACCATGATACCGATCGGCAGTAACACGCCGAAGATCAGGCGATCTCGTCTACGCAATGTCTCCGGCATAATCGATCACTCCCATGATGTTTGAACGAGCTGCTGCCGGTCCCGGGATATTCCATGGAGTCTTGGCTGCTACCCCTTCGGCGGCAGCGAGGCAACGAAGCTGACGCTCAAATCCACCCAAGACGCGAGCGCCTCATCGGACTCGAAGCCAGCGGGGTCCACGTAGACGAATCCTTGCAAAGACTTTCCCGTGAAATCCATCTCGCGCGCGTGTGGCCTCGACAGGGCATTCGCGTAGAGGTCCGGACCGACGCGCACCATGAGCGTGTCGTTAACGACACCGCAGGACATGTGCCCTCCGACCATGAACGCGAGGCCGCCGAACATTTTTTTCTCGACAACGTCCGGTGTGTCAGAGTAAAACTCCCGAAGTCGCTCGGCAACACCTTCATCGTAAGCCATCGTGCTCCCACTCCTTCTCGGGTTACGGGCTCAGATCTCTGACCGCGAAATGGTGACTGGAGATCTCGAATCTCTCGCGCAGGTAGAATCTGTGCGCTGCGAAGCGCTGCACGCCCGAGTCCAAGTGAAGCTGCTCGCAACCTTTCTCCTTCGCGTACGATTTCAGCCAGTCCATCATGCCCTTTCCGGCGCCTGACGACCGATGGTTGGCATCCGTGACGAGATCGTCTATGTAAATATTCTTCCCCCACGCAAGCTTGCTGGATACGACGAAACCGGCCACACACAGGACCTCACCGCCGGATTCGGCGTAGGCAATCTGATAGCCAGCTCGCTGCTGAACTCTTATCTGCGCCAGCAGACTCTGTCGATCGAAGTTGGTCCTGAGCTGTAGCAGAACGGGTGCAATACGCTCTAGCTCCGCGGCCGACTCCGCGATCTTGATCTCCATCGTCAACGAACCGCGATCGGCGCGACCGTCGACCCCGTAGCGCCCTGAATCTTCAGCGGCTGCACGATGAGCGCGAATTCATCGGCACCGGAAGCTGCGAGCTCGTCGAGCTTCATGCTTTCGAGCAAGTGGATGCCGTTGATTGCAAGCATGATCTGATGGATAGGCAAAGAGAGCGCCGAATCCGGGTTCGGCCGGACCTCGACAGGCGAGGTATCCGCGCCAACGAGGATCGGGCCATGGCTCGCGAGCCACTCTGCCGCGGCAACACCGAGTCCCGGATTCGTGACCGCGTACCGCCTATTGTCGACGCCCCACAGCTGCCCCCAACCCGTGTGGATGATGACAGCGTCGCCGCGCTCGAGCTCGAGCTCCTGGCGCTCGAGCGCCTGCTCGAGGTCCTCGACCGTAATTTCGTAGGTGTCGGACAGCATGTCGACGTTCTTGAGCGCCGCAATGTCGAGCAAGACGCCGCGCGTCATGATCGGGCTGACCTTCTCGATGCCCAAGTGGGTGAAGCCCGTACGCGTCGCAGTCTCGCTGAGCTTGAAGCAGTTGTAAAAATCGTCGCCGATGCTCTGGTGGGCGAACCCGTCGAACTGCGTGCCGACATGGGCGAGCTGCGAAATGATGAGCTCCTCATTCGAGCTACGCCGGTTGGTGCCCGCGGGCGCCCCGCTGCGCAACGTCTGGACGCTGAACTGGCGCCATGAACTCATGGGAATATCTGCGTGAAGCACATGACTGAGCTCGATGACCTGGCCCGTACGAATGAGCTGCGTTGCTCGCAGAACCGTTTCGGGCCCTTGAAGATTGCCGTGCCCGCGCTCGTCACCATGGCCCCACGGCGACGGGCAACGCTCCGACGCGGCAGGCGGCTGCCAGGTTTGCGCGTGCGTGAGCGCGGTCGCAGACAGGAATGTTAGCGCCGTGATGACGATTCTACTGATCATTGTTGGTTCCCCTCGTTTAGTTGTCCGTATGTGTACCGTGAACGGGTCAGCGAGTTCAACGGTCCTCGGGCGGTATGGCCCGAATTTTTCTCAGTAAAACTTCGTGCATGTCGGGCTCGACGGGGCGGCGCGGCCGAAGTTCGTATTGCGTTCAGTCGATATGACGTCGCTGAATCTCGAGCAGAAACCCCAGCGCCAAGCGATCGAGCAGATCCTGACCCTCGAGCGCGGACATATCTGCGTCCATGAGCGCCTCCCGGCGTATGAAGCCCTGCGTTTCCTCGAGCCAGCGCTCCAACACTGTAATAACCTCCGCCTCCTCCGCCCCACCGATCCGTAGCATGCGCACGCCGGGAACGTCCGGCCCGTTGCCGATGAAAAGTTGCATGCCTGCTGCCGGTGAATCCATCCTGCCGTCGAGTCCGATTGAAAGCTGCCGGCCGTCGTCGATTTCGAGCGTGACGATCTGCGTCCCGCCGTCCGGCGCTAGTGCATAGTCGCTTATCCGCACGTCAATCCTCCAACTCAGCAACTACGTGATATGAGACAAACCCCAAAATAGCTACGCCGACGAGCAACGCGATCCACATCGCGACATAGAGTGCTGCGCCGGTCGGGGTCGTATGAGCTTATTTGATCGTAACTGCGGTTCCGCTGACGCTGACCATGAGCATGCCGCCCTGAGCGCCGACGGTCTCGTAATCGATGTCGATACCAACGATGGCGTTCGCGCCGAGATCCGCGGCTTCCTGAGAGAGCTCCTCGAACGCGATCGTTCGAGCCTTTCTGAGCTCTTCCTCATAGGCAGCCGATCGTCCGCCGACGACATCGCGAATACTTGCGAAAATATCCTTGAAGATATTCGCGCCCAGTATGGCTTCACCGGTCACGACACCGTAGTACTTAGTGATTTGCTTGCCGTCGATGCTCGGCGTGGTCGAATGAATCATGAGCTCACTCCTTTCTCCCAACGCCCGATCTTACCGC
>JAOTTJ010000109.1 GCA_029864465.1 Gammaproteobacteria bacterium
CCACGACAACGGGCGGCGGCACCTGGAGCATTACGGTGCCGGCCATCGATGCGCTCAACGAAGGCAGCTATGACGTCGGCGTGACGAGCACCGATGCGGCGGGCAACAGCAGCACCGATGCAACCACGAACGAGCTGACGATTGATACGGCGCCGCCGCTCGTAGCGATCGGCAGCGCACCGACCGCCAACATAGCCAATTCGACGAACTATCCGGTCAGTGGCACCTGTACGAACGGAGATGGTGACATCTCGATTGCCATCGCGGGTGCAACTCCCCCCGCGGATAGTGTGAGTTGCGTCGGTGGCAACTGGAACGCCACGTTCGATGTCAGCGCGATCGCCGATGGCAATACCGCCATTGCGGTAACAGCGTCGCAAACAGATGCCGCAGGCAACGCAGGTAACGATTCACAGAGCGCCGACAAAGATACGATTGCGCCCGCGCTGTCGATCACCGATAACGGTAGTGGCGGCGACGACACGTACACTCTCCTAGAGGCTGCCACGGCCAGCGTTAGCGGCACAACGGACGCCGAAAATGGCCAGCTCGTAACGGTTTCGTTCAGCGACGGGGTAAGCGCACCGGTAAGCGCAACGGCATCCACGTCGGGCGGCAGCTGGACCACGTCAGCGGTCGATATCAGTGGACTGAATACAGGGACGATCTCAATAACGGCGGACGTCAACGATGCGGCGAGTAATCCGGCGCCGCAGGCCAGCGATACCGTTACATATGCGAACGTCAGCGCGCCGTTGTTGACAGCCGACGATGTGCCCGCGACAAACAACAGTTTGCCCACGTTCAGTGGTACGACCGACCAACAGCCTGCGCAGCTCGTGACCGTCAGAGATGACCTGGGCACAGCGGTCTGCGCGGCTGCACCAGTGGTCGGCTCGCCAACGAATTCGTGGAGCTGCACGACGAATTCGGCCATCAGCGAGGGGAACTATACCTTCACCGCCGAGGTTGACGATGGGCTCGGCAATTCCCAGGTCGTTGGTTTCTCGGTCAGCATTGATTTCGATGCCGACAACGACGGTCTACCGGATGCGGTCGAAGGCGTCGCGGATACCGACGGCGATGGCATGCCGGATTTTCTGGACCCGGATTCGGACAACGATGGCATTCCGGATGGCGAGGAAGACACTGGGCTGTCGCCTTTAAGCGGCAACGACAGCGATGGTGATGGTCTCGATGATGCGATTGATGTTGACGCCACCGGTGGCGCGGATGCGGATGGCAACGGTATCGATGACTTGTTCGAGGTCTCGGATCTCGACGGTGATGGGCTGCCCGATTATCTAGATACTGACACCGACAATGACGGCATTCCTGATCGGATCGAGGGCAATGTCGACAGCGACGGCGACGGCGTACCCGACTTCAGAGACACTGATTCGGATAACGACGGTATTCCTGATGCGATCGAGGACAGCAGCACGCCGCCACTCAGCGGTAACGACAGCGACTTCGACGGCATCGACGACGCGATCGACGTCGACAATACTGGCGGAAATGATCTGAACGGTGACGGGATCGATGACGCTTTCACGCCTACGGACAGCGATGCGGACGGCCTTCCGGACCACGTCGATCCCGACAGCAACAACGATGGCGTCCCGGATGCTTTCGGCGCAACCGATACGCCGACGCCGGGCCCGATCGACAGCGATGGAGATGGCCTACCGGACTATCTCGAAACCGATAGCGACGGCGACGGGATTCCCGATACGGTCGAAACAGGTGCAGCTGGAGTCGACTCGGACTTCGATGGCATCGATGATGAGTTTGATGTCGATCAGACTGGAGGAACGGATGCCGACGGTGATGGGATCGACGACGCCGTCCCACCAGATTTCGATAACGACAGCATCCCCAACCTCCAGGATCTGGACAGTGATAACGACGGTGTCTTCGATGTCACGGAGGCGGGGCTGCCCGATGACGACGGTGACGGACATGTGGACGACGGTTCGATCGCCGATCCGCCGCCCGACACGGACGGCGTTGGCGCGCCCGACTATCTGGATCTCGACAGCGACGGTGATGGCACCAACGACATCGTCGGGACGAATGCGGAGCCTTTCGACGGCGACGGTGATGGTCAGATTGATCCGGAAAACGCCGCGGACGCCGATGGCGATGGGATCCCAAACGTAATCGATCCGAATCCGGGCGGGGTCGGCCCGAGCGACGATTTCGATGGTGATGGCGTAGTCGATTCTGCCGACATCGATGATGACAATGATGGAATTCCCGATGGCGAGGAAATGCTGGACGGCAGCGACCGCGACACGGATGGCGATACTCTCGTCGATCGGCTGGATCTGGACAGCGACGGTGATGGTATCCCGGACAGCATCGAAGGTTTTGGCTCCAGCGCTCTTGACGCTGATGCCGATGGAGTCGTAGACGATACCGTCGATGTCAACAGTGATGGTCTGGCGGACTCAGTGCCGACGACGATGACACCCGTCGACACCGACCGCGATGGTGTGCCGGATTTTCAGGATCTCGATAGCGATGGCGACAATCTGGCCGACAGTGTCGAGAACGGCGATTTCGATAACGATGGTTTCCCCGACAACCTGCAGGCCGATGGCGGTCTGGAAACCGCGGTCACAGGCATTGGAGGAAGCAGCATGGATGTCTTCAGCCTTACTCTTCTGGGTTTCTGGCTCGTGCTGCGCCGACTCAGGGGCAGCCATCTGAGCCTGCCGCTGGTGCTCCTGATTGTCGGAATGGTTCAGACCAGCGGGCCGGCACAGGCCGCCGAGAATTGTGAACCAGGCAGTGATTCAAAGCGTCTTGCCTGCTGGTATGTTGGCGCCGGGGCCGGCATCACGCGCGTCGACCCGGAAGGCGAGTCAAACGGCTGGCTCACCAGCGATGACAACAGTGAAGGATTCAAATTACTGGTCGGCTATCGTTTCAAACCACGCTGGTTCGCCGAGCTGGCCTATACTGATGCCGGCAAAGCCGAGCTCGACAATTTGAACCCAGCCATTATCGGTACGCCGAACATTGGCTACGATATGGTCTCTCTATTCGCGGGCTACTGGCTGCGTGACCCGCAGTCGATATGGAATCTGTATGGTAAAGCGGGCATATCCGCGATATTGAATGACGCCAACGACGCCCGGGTTAGTTACGATAAACAAACCTCCGTCCAGCTAGCCCTCGGGCTGGGCGGACAATGGCGCATCACACAGAAGTGGTTCGCACGTGTCGAGCTTGATTCCTTTGATCGTGATGCCCGTTACCTTGGGTTATATCTCGGGCTCAATCTGGGGCAGTGAACCCAAACGGTCCGTGGAAGCCGCTAGTATTGGAAAAGAGGCGCGTCACGGATCGCGCCCGGGTTTGCGCGGCGCTTTAACGCGCTGGATCAATACGCAAGGTTTGTCCGTGTATACGATCGCGGCCGGGTTTCTGTTGCTGAGCCCATGGTCAGGCGTGGGTCTGGACTATCTATCCATGGACAGGGCTGCGCTCGGTAATGGCGAGTTCTGGCGGGTTTGGACCGGGCCGCTCGTCCACAATTCATTGCCCCATCTGCTGCTGAGTCTTACCGGACTGGTCGTCTTGCAACAGATGTTTGGCGAAGAACTTCAGGCCGTTTTCTGGGCACCTGCTTATGCCGTGATCTCGACGGTGATTGGCGTCTGCTGGCTCTCGTTCGATGAGGTCAGCTGGTTGCCGTACGGCGGTTACGACTCCGTCGTTGGGCTCTCGGCGATATTGCACGGCTTATTTGCGTATGCGGCTTGCCTGGCCATGCGGCGCGACCGGCTGCTCGCCTCCGGCGTATTACTGATCATCGGGATAAAGATCGTGTGGGAACATCTATTCGGACCATCCGAGTTTAGTGCCGGTATCATCGACATGCCGGTCGCGGCCACGACACATTTATATGGATATGCTGGTGGTCTGGGCTTGGGGGCAATAGTCATCTTGACGCAAAGGATGATCCGCGTCGGCCGTTAATCCAAGCCCTTCCGGTCTACGGACTGGTCGGCTACACAGGTATATTCGGCCTCATAATTATTGTGCTGTACACGGATGTACGAGTGGCGCGCGGGCCATGGATGGCCGGAAGCGACCGGGTTGTCCGCCCCTGGCCACCACAAATTTGAGCAATCGAGCTTATGACCCAACGTAAGCTCGCACTGCGTAGCGAAGCATCCGCTACGAGGTCCCGATCCAAATATGATGGCGTGGTCCCTTGCCGGCACGATGCGGACGCACTACGTGCTCGCGAACGTCGAAACCTGCCTGCCGCAGCCGTTTGCTGAAAGGGTGATCCGGACCCGCAGACCAGACTGCCAGCACGCCGTGCAGACGCAACGCGGAGCGTGTGGCCTTCAGGCCGGCGGTGCTGTATAGCCAGTTATTCTTGCGGCGGACAAGTGCTTCGGGTCCGTTATCGACATCCATCAATATGGCGTCGAAGCCGGCCGGCTCCTGTCGAATCACATCCGCCACATCACCGATGAATATGCGGCTTCGCGGATCGTCAAGCGGATTGCCGGCCGGCGCGCCGATCAGCGTTCGATTCCACGTCACTACTTCCGGTACGAGCTCTGCAACGATGATCTCGGCAGCGGGCCCAATCGTTTTCAGAGCTGCGGCCAAAGTAAACCCCATTCCGAGGCCGCCGATCAGGAGCCGTGGGTTTGCGTTGTGGCGCAGCTTTTCGCAGGCGAGATCTGCCAGGGCCTTTTCGGAGCCGTGCACACGACTGTTCATCAGGTCGCCTCGACCTGGAATTTTGATTGAGAACAACTCGCCGGATTGATACAGCTGCAGCTGCATATCAGTATCAGGAATCGATGCGGTGCCGAGTAAGTTGCGGGGAAGCATGGGCAAGGGCCTTGTCGTATGCACGCATAGTGTCGCATCCCGTGACCCTTGTGGCGATTCTTCCCCCGAGGCGCGTAGTATCCGTTAATGTCGAACCGCGCCAAGTTCAGTTCCCTCGATATTCCGCCTGCCTTGCTCAGCAATCTTGATGACCTGGGCTATACAGAAATGACGCTCGTACAAGCCGAGACCCTGCCACATCTGATTGGCGGATCCGATGTCTTGGCCAGAGCAAAGACGGGAAGTGGAAAAACTGCGGCTTTCGGGCTCGGGCTGCTAATCAAGTTGGACGCCACATCTTTTCGAACACAGGCGCTGGTGTTGTGCCCGACTCGAGAGCTTGCAGACCAGGTCGCCAAAGAAATTCGTCGGCTCGCTCGTGGGGTTCCGAACATCAAGATACTGACACTATGCGGCGGCGTGCCTCTAAGACCGCAGCTCGCATCGTTGCAACACAGTCCCCACGTCATCGTGGGCACCCCAGGACGAGTGTTGAAGCACCTGAGCAAAGAGACGGTAGAACTTGCGGGCCTGCAGACACTGGTTCTGGATGAGGCGGATCGCATGCTGGATATGGGATTTGCTGACGAACTCGACGCGATTCTCGAATTCGTACCGAAGGATCGGCAAACGCTTCTGTTTAGTGCGACTTTCCCAAAAAGCATCGCGGCGGTGAGCCTGCGCGTGCAACGAAGTCCCGTCAAAGTCGATGTGACCGCCGACGAGCAGCCCGCACAGATAATGCAGCTCTGGTGCTCCGTAACGCGGGATAGTCGAAATCGCCAACTCGTTCGTGCACTGCGGGTATGGGGCGGAGAGCTCAATCTCGTCTTTTGCAATACTCGGGCCGACTGCGTCGGAGTCGCAAACTACCTGGTAGCGCAGAATATTGCTGCCGTCGCCCTGCATGGCGATCTCGATCAACGTGAGCGCAACGAAGTTCTAGCGCGATTCGCGAACAGAAGCGCCGCGGTTCTGATTGCAACAGACGTCGCAGCGCGCGGCCTGGATGTGAAGGACCTGGACGCAGTATTCAACTATGAATTGCCCAAACAGGCCGAAACGTATGTTCACCGGATCGGCCGGACTGCTCGAGCAGGCAAACAAGGGGTGGCGGTTAGCATGGTGGAGCCGCTGGAGGAATGGCGGTGGCGGGAAATCGAAGAACTGCAGCCCGACGCTGCGCTTGAGAAATGCGAAATCCCCAACGCGGAACGTGCTGAAAATCTTTTGAAGCCGGCAATGACAACCATTGAGATCAGTGGTGGCCGCAAGAACAAGTTGCGTGCCGGTGATTTGCTTGGTGCTCTCACCGCCGATGGAGGCATCTCGGGCGACAGCGTAGGCTCGATCGATCTTTTCGATACCTATAGTTACGTCGCCGTTCGTAACGCTCAGTCATCGCAAGCATTTCAGCAGCTGGCGAATCAACCGATCAAAGGCAGACGGTACAGGGCTCGGCTCAGGAAATAGCATTGCGGCATCGACGGCGACTTCGTCCGTCCGCGCCTTGAAGCTCACCAGCATGTTCGGTCCGAAGCTGTTGCTGATCGAAGCATTGGACACGTCCCAGTGGTCCGCATCACGCATCGCATCCGTGCTCGCGCACGACGCATCGTTCTAATGTGATATGGGGGGAGGCTGGTTCGAGCGGTTCGATTCCGCCCTTGGCCACCATTCCCTCATAGTCCTTCAGCACATCCGTTCTATCGTCAGCGATCGCTCCAACGCCGTCTGGAGTGAGCGTTCTAGCCTTGGTTGCTGCTAACTGAGAGGCTGCAGTACCATGCTCGCTCACCTTCCAGCATATAACGAGGAACATGATGCGATCTGGAAGTCTCACGCTGGCTGCGGCAGCGTTTCTATTCGCTAGTTCAGCCGGCGCTCAGGCGGATTTCGAAGGGATCTGGCGGCCCACGCATCCACCGCGCATGGGGCAACCCGACCCAGCGACGGTCAGACTGACGCCGGCGGGACAGGCCGAGTACGAGGCGTTCAGTCCTGAAAAGGACCCGACGCTGCGCTGTCTCATGCCCGGTATTCCACTCGGACTCGTCGACCCGTATCCGATCGAGATCGTCCAGCAGGATCATCAGGTACTGATCCTCTACGAGCACTTCCATCAGGTGCGTCGAGTGTTCACAGACGGGCGGACGGCGCCGGATCATTGGGTGCCGTCGCTAATCGGTTATTCGACGGGCGAATGGGATGGGGGTACGCTCGTCGTTACGACTACCCACTTGTCTCCGGATAACTACACGTGGACCGCGGGCTTTCCGTTCTCGGGCAATGAGAATGCCTACGTCGTAGAGCAGTGGTCGCGCAATGGTGATGTCCTGACGATGCGCGGGGAGGTCCACGACCCGACGTACTACGAAGAGCCCTACGTCGTGAACGCCCGTTGGGAGTTCGATCCGGATGGAGAGATCTGGGAATATGAATGCATACCTGAATTCGCCGGCGTCGAGTGACGAAGGGGGCGCAATGAGAAAGCTGAGAGTCCTTTCGCTATCGGTGCTGCTCTTCGCGGTACCGGTCGCAGCTCACCACAGCGGCGTGGCCTACTTCGATCTGGACGCGAGCGTCGAGCATACTGACGTGACCGTCGTGGCCTACGATCTCGTCAATCCCCATGGTCGGCTCGTTTATACGTTCACGGCTGCGGACGGCACCGAAGTCGAGTGGTCCGGTGAGATGCCGAGCGCAAATAACGCCCGCCGCCGCGGCCTGGGCGGAGAGATGTTCAAGCCTGGCGATCGACTGCGTTCCGTCATGGGCTCGCCGGCTCGCAGCGGCAGCAACTTCATGCGGCTCGAGCGTGTCGTGTTCGCCAACGGTGATGTTGCTCAGATCGCGGGGCCGAACGCAGGGATTACGCGCGCGGCGCAGTAAGGCGTCCGTCGCGCTGGATCTTTAGGCTTCCGAGTCCGCCCTTGCGGCGTCTGTTTCCGCTGCGGATCGCGCGTTGCTCACAGCACCAAGATGCCGACGGACGAGGTCGATGTCGCGCCGCAATCGGTAGACGTCATCGGTATAGCTATGGGGAACGCCCTGCACGGTCGAGTCGCTGTCTAGACGGTCGAGTTCTTCGATTCGCTGTCGCAAGTCATGCTCGTCGCGAATCTGTGTGCGCTGCGGGTCGAGCCGGTCCAGCTCCGCGTAGATGCGTAACAAACGGCGGCGGATCTGCCAATGGTATGCCGGCGGTACCAATCTGAGTAGCGGGACACTCAAGCCTATCAACGGCAACAGCATGATCCACAAGCGATCGACGAGCGTGGCCGCCCAAAAAGGCAAGTAGCGCATGAGGAACGGCGGGCCGTAGCGAAAATGCCGCTCCGCCTCCTCGCTGAGCGGAAGATCGACGAACTGCGGTGTCGGAAACTGCCCGGAATCCGCGAGTAGGTCGTGGCTACCGAAGACCTCGGCACCTGCCACGAGCAGCAGGTCGGTCAATGCTGGATGGAACTCCTCGCGGGCGACGAGCATCGCGCCGACCGCAACCGTGTGCGTGTCTTGCGCAGGGAGGTCTTGCTCCAGATCGAGCACGCCTCTCGGTAAAGTGATCGCGGAGAGATACGCGTATCGACGCGTGTACGCTGCGGCGCGCTGCAGGTTCTGCAGGGCGATGCCGGGCGATGCGACGAGGCTCGACACGATGGCCGCAGCCGGCGAGGCGACGACGAAAGCGGCATCGACTTGGCCGTCGGACAAGGCGCTCGCCAATTCACTGGTCTGCACCTCTGCAAACTGCGAGTTGGCTTCATGGATACCATTCGCGCCGAGCAGCTCCAGCACCACGGCCCTCGTGCCGCTACCACTCGCGCCAACGGCGATGCGCCGGCCTCGAAGATCGCCTAGATCGTCGATGAGCAGCTCCGATCGAGCGAACAGCCACAGCGGCTCGAGGTACATCGTGCCGATCGCGACGACGCCGTCGGCATCCGCCGAGTCGGCGATGCCGCTCTGGACGAACGCCAGATCGACGGTGCCCCCTTCCGTGAGCAGCTCCAGATTTTCCACAGAGCCCGCGGTCGTGCGCAGCTCGACCCGCGTGCCGTCCAGAGCGAGTATCTCGGCGAGCCTTTGGCCGTACAGGTGATATGCGCCGGATTCTTCCCCGGTCGCGAGGACGATATGTCTCGGCGGCGCCGGACCGACGAACTGATAGGTCACAACCAGGCCTGCGATCAGCACTGCGGCCCCGAGCAGCCAAGTGCTCGCGATGTCGCGCAGAGTCTGCCGTAAAGTTGTCAGGGATATTGCCATTCTTCGATTCGACTATGATCGAAGAGGGCTGCGA
>JAOTTJ010000465.1 GCA_029864465.1 Gammaproteobacteria bacterium
TACGAAATACGCCATGACGGGTTCGCTTGGTCGGACGGGCGACGCGGGTCGCTCGATGCCGCTGAGCAAGGCATAGACCGATGCATGCAGCCCGACCGACCCGAGGATCGCAGCTGTCCATGGTTGCCCGTGCTGTGGAGCCGTGCTCACTGCCGTTGAAGATGCACCGGACACCCGCGACGTTGCAAGCCCGGATCGCCCAGGCGTTGGCGCTAGAGCTTCGCCGTACGGCTTACGATCGATTTAGCGAGCTCGACGACGAACCACAGGAACGCGAGTGGCAGCAAGACGGTCTGAAACACGAAGATCACGATCAGATTGATGACGTGCTCGACGGCATCAGCGACTTGCAGGCGCAATTGCTCGATCCGGTCGCGCGCGTTGAGGCTGCGAAGACCGTCGCCCAACATGTTGCCGAGCTGATCGATGAGCGACTGATCTTCTTCGGGCACGGCCGGAGCAGACTGTTCTGTGATGTCCTCGATCTCACTACCGGTCTGCTCGAGCGCCTGGGTCGCCGCAGCATGCTCTTCGGCGAGGAATCCATTGAAGACGAGCGTCGTTGTAATCATCAACACCGGAATCGCGAATCGAACGAGCGCGATAATCAGCAACCAGCGCCGAGCAAGCTGTGCCGAGATCGGTATCGACTTGGGCGCCCAGAGCGTCACGAGCGTTATGCTGGCTGCGGCGGCGAGCAGCGCGCTCAAGCCCCACCAGGCCGTGATACCGAGCAGAACGTTCTGCAGCCCGAGCGAGCTCGTCGCGACGAGCATGACAAGCGAAAAGCGCTCGATGAGGTCATTGACGGGATCGAGTATCTCGCCGATGTGAAAATTTACGCCGACCCCGCCAGGCTCGAGCGAAAGCTCTGTACCTTGCGCCGTGGAGATGACGCCGTTGAGCGTACGCGCAATCGCAAACGTCACGAGCGCACGTGCGAGCGTCTCTTGGGCGTAGGTTCGGCCGAGTTCATCGGCATGGCCGCTCCAGGCGATCGCCGTCACCGCGACTGCGACGATCGACCACAGGAGTTTCGAGTGCTTGGCCATGGTGATCTATTACAGCAGGCAGGAGCGCTCAATGTAAGCCGGGACCGGCGCCGATTCGCTTGACCGCCCGCCGTGCGCTGCATACGGTAGCCCGGCGAGGAGCATTAAGCGCAGGACAACACAGAAGGGATCCCGATGAAGAAAGCCATTGGCATGCAGCAAGAAACACTGATATCTCGGCGAAGCGCAATGAAGCTCGGCATAACAGCGCTCGCCGCAGGGCAACTACCGGCGCGTGCGCAGGACACCGCGCCTGGCGGGCCGAAGATCTGGCTCGGCATGGATCAGGCGGAACTCGACGATGCCTACAATCAGCGCATCTATGCGCCGAACATCGAACAGGTGTTCGCGCAGCAGGACTACATGAACGCCAGAGCGCTGGAACGGCTCTCAGCGCCCGAGCGGATGGCCTACGGTACTGCACCCGTCGAGGGTCTCGATCTTTATCGAACGCCTATCAGGAATGCGCCCGTATTCGTCTTTCTCCACGGCGGCACCTGGCGTACGAATACCTCCGACGAATATGCCTATATCGCTGAGCCGTTCGTGCGTGCCGGTGCGCACGTCGTCGTGCCGGATTTCTCGCCCGTGCACGAGGTTGAGGGCGGTTTGGGCGTCCTCGTCGATCAGGTTCGCAGAGCGGTCGGCTGGGTGTTCGAGCATGCGTCAGAGTTCGGTGGCGACCCATCGCGGATTCACGTCTCGGGGCATTCCTCAGGTGGTCATCTCGCCGGCGCCGTGCTGACGACGGATTGGTCGGGGGACTATGGCTTGCCGAACAACGTCGTTCGCGGTGGCATTTGTGTTAGCGGCATGTTCGATCTCGAGCCCGTGCGGCTATCCTGGCGGGATTCATATCTGCATCTCGATGATTCGAGCGAGCAAGCGCTGAGCCCACAGCGGCATCTCGAGCATCTTTACGCGCCTGTGATCGTCGCCTACGGCCTGCAGGAGACGCCTGAGTTTCAGCGCCAGTCGCGCGACTTCGCAGCCGCCGCCCGCGCGGCCGGCAAGCCGGTAGAGCTGATCGCCGCGGATGGCTTCAACCACTTTGAGATCCTGAGCACATTCGCGAACCCTTACGGTGTCGTCGGTAACGTGGCGCTCGTGCAGATGGGGCTGAACGCGGGCTAAGTGCGTGCGTCATTGCAAGAAAACCCGGCCTAGCTTCGTCCGAGCCGGCGTACTGACAACTGCTAGGGAGCCTGCTACTGGGCGTAGGGCAGTCCTTTGAGGAGCATTTAGATGACAGACCGAACCGATTCTA
>JAOTTJ010000110.1 GCA_029864465.1 Gammaproteobacteria bacterium
ACCCGAACGGTGGCGAACCGCTACTGATCGGCGTGCTGGAACTTGCGCCAATACCCGGTGCGCTCGGCGATATGTGCTGAGCTGATTCGGGCCGCTTATTCGAGGCCGAGGAAGCGTGCCGGATTGCGCTTCGTCATGACGTCGAGCTCGGCCTGACTGAACCCGTTATCACGTAACTGATCGAGATAGCCGGCGAATCCGTCGGCAGGCGTCGGGCGCATGACCTGGCCGAGGTCTGTGCTGAGTATCACGTGCTCGGGCCCGACGGCACGGATTCGCTCGGCGAATTCCTCGACCGTCATCGCGGCCGGTGGCATCGCGATACCGATCGGGTATTCGAGCCAGGCGCCGAGCGCGGCCGCCTTGCGCTGATCGCTGATGGACATGCTCACGAGCGGAGACTCCGGATGCGTCACGATGATCCGCTCGACGCCCGCTGCTTGTGCGAGCGGGATCAGCGCAAGCGTCTCGTCAGGGCTCGAATGGCCCGTTGCGAGCGCGAGATCATGTTGCGCGACGAGCTCGAAAACGCGCAGGACTTCGGGAAGCGGCTCGCCATCACGCATGACCGGCACGTGCAGCGGGTTAGGCCTGTTAGTCAGGTGACCGTGCTCGGAGTCGAACGTCGGCAGCCAGACGACCTTGCCGAGTCCCCCGGTCGTCAGCGCCATGTGCTCGACGGCAGCGGGATTGATGCCACCGAGTGTGCTATTGAGCGCAATGCCGCCGAAGAACTGGACGTCGGGTACGATCTGCGAAACGAGATAGGCGAGCGATGCCGTTTGTGTGTAGTGGTTCTTCATGACGACAGCGCGCATTCCGGTGCGCTGTGCCATGCGCGCGACCTCGAATGCGTCGAGGCTGCGGTCGCGGCTATCGGGTGCGTTGTGCACGTGCACGTCGATGACGCCTTCGAGTTGCGACCACGCAGGCATCGCGAAGATCAATACAAGAGCGGTGATTGACGATCTGAGCATAACGGTTACCTGTCGCTTTGTCGGCTGTTATTTCCAGGCGGAGTAGACCGGGCGTCCGACGAGAAAATCGGGGTTGGCGCCAGGTCGCGGTCTGAACTTCTGTGCGCCGCCTTTGTTCACTTCGGCAACGTAGAAATTGCCTTCCTGATCGACTGCCATGTCGTGCACGCCCCAGAAATAACCCGGGAACAGGCCGTAGGTGCCGAACTGATAGAGAAAGTTGCCCTCGAGATCGTACTTGATGACTTTGTGCGTGCCGCGGTCGTAGGCCCAGACGTTACGATTGGAGTCAATGATCACGAGATGGATTCGTGATGGATCGTCGCCGACATACCACTCGTTGAGGTACTCGCCGTGCTCGGAGAATACCTGGATTCGATGATTGTTCCGGTCGTTGACGTAGATGTTGTTCGTGCCCGGGTCGAGCGCGATGCCGTGGACGCCGTTCATGTAACCGGGCCGCGTGTCTGTGCCGTTGTTACCGCGTTGGCCCCACTGGAACATGTAGTTGCCGTCTTTATCGAAGCGCACAACGCGCGAGTTGCCGTCGCCGTCCGCAACGTAGAAGCCGCCATCGGGATGCCAGGCCATGAACGTCGGGCGATAGAAATGGTTCTCGTCGTCACCGTGCTCATCAGGCACGCCGATGGTCTGCACGAGCTCCTTACCGTCGTTCGTGAACTTGAAGACCGCGTGACGAAAATCGTCAGTGATCCAGACATGTTTCTCAGGATCATAGGGGCTGATATAGAGTGAGTGCGGCCTGCGCAGTAGCTCATCCCACTGCGTCCATGAATCAACGAGCTTACCTTCGCGGTTGAAGATCAGGATGCAGTGCTCCCAGCGAGCGTCGATGCCGAGTCGTCCGCGAATGCCGACTTCGGGTCGCGTCGGCTCGTCGAGCGAGCCGGGCAGGCTCGCGTACGTCGCGTCTCGCCACGGAACGCGGTTGATCGGGAAACTGATGCTCGGACCGATTTCCGGCCGCAGCTTGAGCTCGGGGCGCTCGAGCACGGGGATCTCGCCGCGTACGAGCACGAAGACACGGTCCGGGCTCTCCGGAAAAATCGCTTCGCCCGCGCCCATGGTCCAGCCTTCGTGACCCGGCAGCGTCGAGGTGTCGATGGGCCAGCCTTCGACCACTTCATAGGCGCCGGAGATGTCCTGTCCGCCCTTGAGGCCCGGAATCGCAGCGAAACCCTGTCCAGGAACCGGCTCCTGGGCGTTGAGGAGGCCTGCGGTCGTCAAGCCGGTCAATACACCCATTGCGATAGATCGCATGTCGTTTCCCTCAACCGATTCGTCGATCGGAGTCTAGCAGATGGCTATACCTCGAATTGCTAGTGCGGTCGCATCTCACTGTGCTTGCAGTTTTCACCTGACACCAGGTGGCTCTGATCATGCGACGCCCAGTAGCTTCGGGGCGTTCTCCACCCACCAAGGCGAGTCCCGCAGAATGCGGGCGGCGATCATCCAAGATCCAACCAGCGCGAGCCCAACCAAATACGATCTGTGGAGTATGCGTTGCTTAAGAATGTCGTAGAACAGTGCCGGCGTTATCAGGACCAACAGATAGAAATGCCGTGCATCGATGACATGCAAGCCGAAATCTGGGAGTACGCGAGTAACGGACAGCAATCGGCCGAGCCCGGGAATCATCAAGACCAATGTGGCCAGGATCATCAACCGTTTATGCGTTTCGTTATCTCTGCGGCGGACGAGAATTGCCCACAAGAAGAACGTTGGAAACAGAAGATAACTCGCGCCATGAATGAGCAAGATCGAGGATATGTATTGCCTGAGCTGGGCAGCCTGATCGGGCGGAGTTTCCGAGGAAGCGAGAACGTTGGTTTCTACGACGAAAGTCTCCACACCGTACAGATCCATGCCGTACATGGAGACCAGAATGCACGGGGCCAGAACTACGGAGAGAGCGCCTAGTTTGACGTGAATATCCAATCGTTTCTTGGCTGCGAGAGTCGACTGCGCCAACAGCAAGAGTAGCCATAAAGACATAGAGGCGGCATGAAAGTGGACTACAAACGGCGGTAGAGGCTGTTGGCCCGACGAGACTCTAGAGATCAGACTCAGCGATGTGGGAGCAAAGCTGGCGATAGCCGTAACGATGAATAGCGCAGCCATGAATACATAGATAAAACTCGACGTATTCCTGGTGCTTTGCATGAGACGGCTTGAATCGAGGTTACGTCAGAACGCCTAGTTGCAGCGTTGCGACGATCGGGATCTGACCGATGATCTCAGCAATCAGAGTCCATTTTCCGAGCTTCATTCGATCCCTCCGAGCGCTGCGTTTTCCTGCCTTTCTAACGACCGTTCCGAATAAACGCGATGATCTCTCGCCCAAGGGCATCGTCGACCGTATTGAACTGGTAGACGGTGGATAGATGGTTGTGTCCTACCAATCGCATGAATCTAGGGCAGGCGCCGTCACGTTCGCACAAGGCCGAGAACAGTTCGCTTCCCAACACATCGAGACCAGGGTTGTCGTACTCGGCGATCACGACAAAGGTAGGGATGTGCTCGGCTCCCCGAATATGATTGATAGAAGAGCGTTGTGGATACTGGCCCGCATCAGCGCCAAAGTACGCACGAACGTTGTCGAAATTCGGGTCATCGGCCTCGGGGGACACGCGGTATCGACCACTCATCAGGACGATGCCGGCGATACCCGCGCCAGTATCGGGCTGCAGAGAGGTGTCGAACGCGTAGCTGGCGACGTGCGTAGCACCAGCCGAGTGGCCGATCAGGTAAATCCGGGAGGTGTCTGCGCCGTATCTCTGCCCGTTCGACTTGAGCCAAGCCACAATCGCACGTAAGTCTTCGGCGCCAGCCGGCCAGGGTGCCGCAGGCGCCAGACGATAGCCGGCGTTAACGCCGAGCATGCCCATTCGGGCGAAGTACGTGGTTACGTTTCCGTATACCTCTTCGTTGACGTTTCGTGCGCCGCGGACATAGGCGCCTCCGTGGACGAAAACGACGACCGGCACGTTAGTCCGTCCCTCGGGCTGAAAGAGGTCGAAACGTTGAGCCGCGTCGGGCCCGTAGGCCACATCCCTGGTGACCCGCACACCGTCCTTCGGGGCATCTCTAAGGATCGGGGTGTACACCTCCAACGTTCGCTGGATATTTTCTGGGATATCGTTCCCCCAGACGGGTCCGACCGCCGCAAGGACATCTTGCACGTCGCGAGGCATAGCCGTGACCTGCGCTTTGGCGGCGCCGGCCGTGAGCGCGATTAACAAGAGCGACGATACTATTGTCTTCATTGCTGAGCTCACCAGGCCTAGATGCGCCGGTTAGATGTGGCCATGCGGTATCCGCCTTGCCGACGCGCGCCACCAGCCGTATGTGCCCCAATAATGACGCTTTCTGTAGGGTCACAACTCTCGATCACGTTTCTTATCATGGAAGGCCAGCCCGCAACAACTTGGATGCGACGCGACGAGGGCCTGCTGCGCTTGACACAAGTTGTGGATGGTCATAGCGTTACAAGGCTCGTTGAAATGTCTTCCTCTCCAAGGAGCTTCTTATGCGCTCAGTAGCTGTGTTTGTTGCGGCCCTTGCCGTCAGTGTTTCGGTAGCCCAGGCCCAAACGCGATCGCTTCAGGTGTACGTCGTCGACGTCGAAGGCGGCAACGCCACCCTGTTCGTAGGCCCAACGGGCGAATCCGTGCTCATCGACACGGGCAACGGCGGCGCCAATGCCGCACGCGATGCTGGGCGCATCGTGGACGCGGTCAGGGATGCCGGGTTGACGCAGATTGACCACCTGATCACCACGCACTGGCATGGTGATCATTTCGGCGGCATGGCCGAACTTGCAAGCCACATTCCGATCAGGGCGTACTACGATGCCGGCCCGGCGGTGCAGGGCCAGCCCAACACGGTGGCGTTCCTCGCTGACGTCTATCCAGGGCTCGTCGCGGACGCATCGCGGACCATCGTCGATCCAGGCGACACGATCTCGATTGATGGGGTGGAATGGACCATCGTCACCGCGGGCGGCGATGTCATCGAGTCCAACCTGGCAGGCGGCGGAGGCCGGAACCCCTACTGCGCAAGCTTCGAGCCCCAAGGGCCCGATACCGGCGAGAATGCGCAGTCCGTCGGCAGCCACATCAGGTTCGGCGAATTTACTGCCCTGCACCCCGGTGACATCACCTGGGACGTCGAGGGCGCATTGATGTGCCCGGAGAATCACATCGGGACGGTCGACCTCCTGTTTGTTGGACATCACGGGCAAGGGCCAGCCTCGCCGGTGGGGTCGAACACGCCACAGCTCGTGAATGCGCTTGCACCGCGCGTATCGATCATCAACAACGGCACCCGCAAGGGCGGACAGCCTGAGTCGATGAGCGTCATTCTGAATTCGCCGGGTCTCGAGGATGTCTGGATGTCACACTTCTCGCTTCTGGGTGGCCAGGAGTACACGGTTCCAGGCATATTCATTGCGAATACCTTCGACCGGGAGCTCGACGCCATGCCGATCGCACCGCTGCCGGGGACGCGCGACACGTGGCCGGACCCTCCCCCGCACAACGGGACCGCGCACTGGTTCAAGGTTACGGCCACGGAAGATGGCACGTTTACGGTGACCAACACGCGCAACGGTTTCAGTAAGACGTATCACCCCAGGACGTAGGGGCCAACTAGCAGGGCGCAGCCCTTCGATGTGTTTGCAGTCAGCCCGGGGCCGGCATTCCGGTTTCCGAGTCGATGCTATCTGCGCCTGTAACAAGCGATAATCTGGCGATTCTACGTGTGTAGGTATTGAGTCGGCGGAGATTCTCGATGATGTCGGTTTCGATTTGAAAGGTCTCCAGCCTATTAGGCTCATCGACTACCAGACGCTTGGCAATGTGTGCCGTCGCCTCCTCGGCGAGGTCGTTGATCTCTTCCTTACTCTCTATCGCATCCAGCGCATCCTGACGGTTGCCAGTCTCTAGAGCAGCAAGTGCCCTATCGAACGACAAACAGACTTGCTTATGAATCGGCCGCAACTTTTCTAGTGTCGAAGGGCTGATGGTCAAGTTCGTTCTAATGCGTTTGTTGGCGGCGGCCAGCAGGTCCTTTTCCATCACGTCGCCGACATTCTCCAGGTAATTGGCGATGCCCACGAACTGATTCAGCTGTTGGGGCTGCGGCTCAATCATCTCTTTCTGAGAAAGCCTACCGAGATACCGGATGATTTCTTCATAAATGGTATCGATATCATCGTCCGCACGCGACATTGCAGCGACATCGCTTTCCACTCCGGTCGTGGCTACCTGCAATGCTTGCTCGAGCATCGACCGGGCGAAGCCCCCGAGCCGCACTAACTCGCGGCGCACCTGGTCGAGCGCCAGAGCCGGCTGTTCGAGAAATAGCTCGTCCAAATACATCGGCCGGACGCCTGGCGGCTGCGGCCGCAGGGGCACGATCCGGTCCACGAGGCGACCCAGTGGCCCGGTGAACCAGATAAATATCAATAGATTTCCGACGTTGAAAAGCGTGTGCGCATTAGCGATTTGACGAGGCGTATCGGCCGCCAAACGACCCGCGCCGTCCAAGGTCTCCGAAACCGGTGAGATCGAGCGAACCACATCCGCAAACTGAGCGATGAAAAACATCCACAGGAGCACTCCGGCGACGTTGAACAGAACGTGAGCCCAGGCCGCCTGCAACGCCTCGCGAGGGCGGCCGAATGCCGAAATAAACGCCGTGACGCAGGTGCCGATGTTGGCGCCGAAGATCAGCCCGATACCGGACTCGAGCGAGATGAGCCCCTGACCCGCGAGCACGATTACGATGCCGGTCGTGGCCGATGAGCTTTGCACAATCGCCGTGAATACTGCGCCGATCATGACCGCCAGCAATGGGTTCTGCATATTCTGCATCAGGTCCAGGAACGGCTGCCATTGCCGCAACGGACCCGTCGCGATGTTCATCAGCTCCATTCCGAAAAATATGAGCCCGAGACCCATTACCACGATTCCCCACTGCCTGACGCGCTCGCGGCGCGCCGTGATCTCCGTGAAGAAGCCGATCGCGATCATCAGGAGGCCGTATTTGTAAACCTGAAAGGCAATGATTTGCGCCGTGATGGTGGTGCCGACATTTGCACCGAGTATCACGCCGATCGATTGACCGAGGGTCAGCAGACCAGCTGAGATAAAACCTACGACAAGCACGGTAGTTACAGAGGACGATTGGATCACTGCGGTAACCGTTGCCCCCGCGAGTGCGGCGGCGAAGCGATTGGCCGTCAGTCGCGCCAGCAGATTTTTCATGCCGCCGCCGGCAACCGTCTTTAGCGACTCCGTCATTTGCCGCATGCC
Source organism: Gammaproteobacteria bacterium (assembly GCA_029864465.1). Lineage (GTDB taxonomy): Bacteria > Pseudomonadota > Gammaproteobacteria > Steroidobacterales > Rariloculaceae > JAHEEM01. The sequence goes on from JAOTTJ010000110.1 coordinate 7,316, forward strand.
GTACAGAAACAGCGCCAGGCCGCCGCCCATCTGCGTAAACAATACGCCCAGTTCGATTACAGCGGGGGACGTTACATCGTCCATAATTCACACTTAGCGGCCATAAGGATACTGTTTACTCTATTACAACCGCTCGCTGCTGTATCGATGCTAGACATTGTGCGGTCGGGCGAAGGCGTCTCGCCCGACTCCCTGCCAAAGATGCCAAGGTGCTACAACCATCGCAGCTTAAATGCTCCAGATACCGAACGTCCTGTTGAGAGCCCAGATGAGGCTGGAAGACTGACGGAAATTACGGTCTCGGCTCCTGTCACGGCTAGCTGGATTACTCTTGGCTCGCTAACACGGAAGGGGCATTCGACGTCGGCTTTGGACTCCGTTCTGGGCGGACCACTTGCACAAAATCACCGCACGCGCACGTCTGCTTTCAGCCAATTGCCTACGGCCTGGTCTTCGTAAAGAGCGTTCGAGAATTCTCTAGGTAGACTTACGGCTGAGAAGGAACTACTTTACGAAAATCTGGCAACGCCCTGACGCCTACTACGGCTCGAACAGAGGGGCGGCCAACAACAGATCTTAATCTAGGAATCTCAAAAAATGGTCAGAATTACTCCCGTATTGATAGCCGCGTTGCTCGCCGTCACCGGCTGGTGTTCAGCATCGGCAGAGACGATCGCCGTCATCGGAACCGGTAACGTCGGCGGAGCGCTCGGCCCTAGATTCTCCGAGCTCGGTCACGACATCATTTACGGTTCGCGCCAACCGCAACGGGCGGATGTTCAGGCACTCGTCGCCAAAACCGAAGGTAACGCGACGGCCATGCTGCCGGCAGAGGCAGCCGCCGCAGCCGACATCGTCGTTATGGCAACAAAATGGCCGGATGCAGAAGTCGCGTTGAAGAGTTTGGGTGATCTATCCGGCAAGATCATTCTCGATCCGAACAATGCCGTGCGCATCAATGCGGCCGGCATGCGCGAAATGGACGTGCAGACCTCGACCGCGCAGATGATTCAAGACTGGGCGCCGAATGCGAGAGTGGTCAAGGCCTTCAACACGCTGGGTGCGCCCACGATGGCTGATCCGAGTAGCGCCGGTGGGCCGGTGACTATTCCGATTGCAGGCAACGATGCCGGTGCGAAAGCGGTCATCGCGAGTCTCGTAACGGGAATCGGCTTCGAAGTCGTCGATATGGGCGATATCTCAGCCGCGCATGTCATCGAGGGGATGCTGATCATTCGCGGTAACGCGGGAACGATGGGGACGCCTTTCAACTACTACTTCCGGCCGGTACCGCAGAACTAACGCCGGGGTATAGCGCAAGTCACTCGGGCAGGCTGAGCTCGCTCGAGCATATGAGCTTCGGGCTTTTCTGGCTGAGGCTACCTTCGATTAGATTGTTAGGGCCGTACCTAGGCTGAACGATGGATGATCTCGTCCTGGCTGACGTGCGCGAGAAGCTTCTCAAGCTTCGCGCAGAGCTCGAGGCCGTCGCCTCCACTAGTGACGAGTCATCGCAGATCGTTGAGCTGGATCAGGCACGTGTGGGGCGGCTGTCTCGCATGGACGCGCTTCAGGCGCAGGCTATGGCGCAGGAATCCGGCCGACGTCGCGAGATCATGTTACGCAGAATTTCCGTGGCGCTCGAGCGCGTCGAGCGTGGTGACTACGGCCTGTGCCAGTCCTGCGACGAGCCGATACATCATAAACGGTTGGAATTCGACCCGACTGCGTCGTTGTGCATTCAGTGCGCCGAGAAAGCTGAGAATCCTGAATAACAGTTTCTGGCCTAAGAGGCACATTCGGT
>JAOTTJ010000466.1 GCA_029864465.1 Gammaproteobacteria bacterium
CCGTTCTCTGGGTTCCTTCGATCGCCACGTCCGGTCTCGCCATTTACACAGGGGACCGTTTTCCCGAGTGGCGGGGGAACCTCTTCGTCGGATCGATGCAGGTGGGCCAAATTCCACGCACGGGGCATCTCGAGCGGATCGAACTCAACGAAAACGGTGAGGAAGTCGCTCGTGAGTCACTTCTTCGGGAGCTACGCCAGCGAATTCGTGATGTTCGACAGGGGCCGGACGGGCTGCTATATCTGCTGACCGAGGATGAGAACGGCGCGCTGTTACGTCTCGAGCCAGTCAGTACGGAGCTTCGGTAGTCGTGATGAACGTCCGTTTGGCAGAAAGCTGTCGCCCGCTAATGCTCACTGGGTTAAAAGACATGGCAAAGATCTTGTTCGTGCCCGCGATTGTCACTCTTTCGCTGACCCTAGCCGCCGCCCCATTGTCCGCCCACCACAGGTGGGCGGTGGATCGTTCCGAGCTCATGACAGTCAGCGGTACTGTGGTCGAGTTCGCGTGGGGGAACCCCCACCCGATGATCACGCTCGAGGTTCGCAACAATGACGGCGTGACCGAAGAGTGGCGGATCGGTGGACCCGCGCTCAACCGGATGGAGGCGAAAGGCTGGACTAGCTCGACAGTAAACCCCGGAGACGTGATCACGGGCGTTGGCTATCAGTTTAGGGACGGCCAGAAGATCGTCAGGCTTGAGAGAGTGATATTCGCTGACGGCAGGGAGATGCTTGTCTACGGAAATTAGAGTTGAGGTTGATCTGAAGGCCGCCTCCTGGCCGAGTGTCGACATTGGGGCCGATCGAAACAGCGTCTGGCAAATCAAGGGCGATTCAGTTCTTCGGTTTTCAGATAGTTAGAACGTAGTCATCGTTTCCTATAAACAGCGCCTGAAAACGAGTCGCAAACGTCCGCTTTCTGTTCTGGCTTCGCACTTGACTTCTTTCGGGCAAAAACCGACGTCTGAAGCCCGAGCTGCGGCTTGCGCGGGCTAGCTCGAGCCTCCCCTATAGGAGACTTTCCCAACCGACACAAACACTGGAGAGCGGACCCCGGCCGCACCTTCCGAGGTGACCTCCGTCACCGAATACACCGGCCAGTCGGGCTAGGATCAGTTCAATGTTTTGTCAAATAATGGGAACCCAGGCCGCCGTCGTGCGTGTATTCCTTTGAGAATCCGAGAATTACGATGGCAAAAGTGACTGGCATCGCCGAAAGGCGGCCTGACATCCTTTTCGAGACGCTGATGCGTCCGCATTTCAATGCGCTATACGGGCGTGCATACCGCCTGACTGGCAATGATGCGGATGCCGAAGACCTCCTTCAGGACCTGTGCGTGCGGGTTTGTCCACGGCTAGAGGAGCTCGAGAATCTCGATAACCCGCGTGCTTGGCTTATGCGTGTACTGCACCGGCTGTTCATTGACCTGGCCCGCACCAGGCAGCGCTCACCGCTACGCCCGCTCGAGGCAATCGACTCGGATTCGCCGATCGAGGGAGTCTCCAGCGAGCCAGGTCCGGAGCAGCACGTCGAGGGCATGCTCATGCATGCACGGCTCGAGCGCGCTTGGCGGCACCTGGACGAGGAGCAGCGTGCCCTGTTGATGTTGCAAAGCATCGACGGGCACAGCCTCGCGGAGATCGAGGCGATCACGGGAATCGCCCAGGGCACGCTCAAGTCCCGGTTGCATCGGGCCCGGGCGCGCCTTGGCCGACTGCTCGCGAGAGAAGAGAGTGCAACGGTTACGGAGTTGAGGACCGAGAATCATGAAGTGCGAAGACATCGCAAACTTGTTGGATGAAGGCGAGCTGCCCCGGCTGCCGGCCGAGTGGCTAGAGGACGTCGAGATGCACGTGTCGAGCTGCCAGAGCTGTGCCGATGAGTGGCGCGCTGTGCAGGCGCTGCGCGCGTGGAGGGACCTGCCTACACCATCGGCGCGGCCAGAGCTTCTTGCTGAGACGATGCGCCGGGCGACGCAGCCAGGCGTAGTTCGCGGGCGCCGCAATGCGTTCTTGAGCGGGGTCGGTCTCGGCGGCGCGCTCGCCGCAGGTATCGTGGTCGCGGTCATGGCTTTGAGTCCGGCGATTCAGGAGACCGTGGACAGTGCTGTACCGGCGCTCGCGATCGCGTTGAATGAGGCCCACGACGTCAGCGTCGCGATCGATTCCAGTGAGGCGTTGATGGACGCACAGATTCGCGTCGTGCTCACGGGTGGTATTCAGCTTGCCGGATTCGACGATCAGAGAGTCTTGAGCTGGACGACCGATCTCGATCGCGGCGCGAATCGGCTGACACTACCGGTAATCGCCG
>JAOTTJ010000111.1 GCA_029864465.1 Gammaproteobacteria bacterium
GAGCGCATCGGGATCGCGCATGTCCATGACGACGAGAGCGTACGCGCCCTGGAGCTCGGCGACAGTTAACTTGACGGCCTCGGATAACCGTGCGCCAGCGGCCCGATGGAACTGAATTCGATGCGCAACGACCTCGGTGTCCGTCTCGGACGTGAATTCGTAACCCGCGGCTTCGAGCTCCTCCTTCAATGCCTCGTGATTCTCGATGATGCCGTTGTGCACGACCGCGATCGCATCGGCAGAGACATGCGGGTGGGCATTCGTCTCGCTCGGCACACCATGCGTCGCCCAACGCGTATGGGCTATCCCCAGCGTGCCGCGCAACGGCGTCTCGGTCAGCGCCTGCTCTAGCTCGGCGACCTTGCCGAGTCTTCTGAGTCTTTCGAGAGCGCCGTCTGCAACGAGCGCGATGCCTGCAGAATCATAACCCCGGTACTCCAGGCGCTTGAGCCCCTCGAGAAGGATCGGGGTGACGTTGCGCTCGGCGATTGCGCCTACGATGCCGCACATGCTCAGAGGTCCTTAAAGTTCGCGACCGAAAATTATGGACGGAATTAACGGCCCGGACATGTACGCAGCACTCATTTCGTCTTCTCTGGTCTCTTCCAACCCTTGACCGACTTCTGCTTCGAGCGCTCGATCGAGAGCTCCTCGGCAGGCGCCTCCCGAGTAATCGTCGAGCCCGCCGCTATGGTCGCGCCTTCCCCAACGTGTACCGGCGCGACGAGCATGACGCCGGAGCCGACGAAGACGCGGTCGCCGATCGTTGTACGATGCTTGTTGGCGCCGTCGTAGTTGCACGTAATCGTTCCAGCCCCGATGTTGACGTCGCGTCCTACGCTACTGTCACCGACATAGGTCAGGTGGTTTATCTTGCTGCCGGCGCCAACCTCGCTCGCTTTGACCTCGACGAAATTGCCGACCTTGACCTGCTCGACGAAGGTCACGCCCGGCCGCAGTCGAGCGAACGGCCCGATCTCGCATCGCGGCCCCGCAACGAGACCGTCGATGACGCAATGCGCATGCACGATGCAATCATCGCCGAGGCGACTGTTCGAAACGACAGCGTTAGGACCAATGTGTACGCGATCGCCAAGCACCACATCGCCTTCGAACACGGCGCCGACATCGATGAACACGTCCCGGCCGACATCGAGCTTACCGCGAAGATCGAAGCGTTCGGGATCGGCGAGCGTCACGCCCTGATCGAATAAGCGTTGGGCATTACGACGTTGAAAAATCCGCTCGGCACTCGCGAGCTGGGTGCGGTCATTGATGCCGAGCACTTCGCTCGGATCCGATGCCGCCGACCCGGCTATCTCCCTGTTCTCGGCAACGGCCAGCGCGATCACATCGGTCAGGTAATACTCTCCCTGCGAATTGTCGTTACCGATCTTCTCGAGCGCGTCGGCAAGCCACTGCGCCGGCAGCACCATCACGCCCGTGTTGATCTCATCGAGCTTGCGTTGTTCCGGCGTGGCATCGCGTTCCTCGACGATGCCCGTGATCCTTCCTGTGTCATCACGAACGACTCGGCCATACCCACTCGGGTCGACGAGGCGAGCCGTCAGCAGGCCAACCGCCTTCTCGGGGACGCTTTTGAGCAAGGACTCGAGGCTCTCAGGTGCAACCAGCGGCGCATCGCCGCAGAGCACGAGCACGGCGTGATCGGGGGGAATCGCGGGTAGTGCCTGGGCGACGGCATGGCCCGTGCCGAGCTGTTCTGCCTGCAATGTCCATTCGAGGTCCGCATCCGGAAACGCGGCCTGCACGTCCTCGGCACCATGACCGTAGACGATATTGATGGCCTCGGCGCCGAGCGCTCTGGCCGTGTCCACAACATGCGCAAGCAACGGCCGCCCGCCCAGGGGCTGCAGCACCTTGGGCCGGTCGGAGTTCATACGTTTTCCCTGGCCGGCCGCCAGAATCAGAACGGTCAGAGCCACGGCCCCACACCTCTATCGAACTGAAAACCTTCGAGAAACGCATGATAACGCGCCAGCCCGTAACCCGCACGAACGCTTGTATACTGGCCACGAAAAATGGGCCTCGGGTCATGCAGAGGAAGTCATGAAACTGATCATCGCAACCTCGATGTTGGTACTTATGCCCACCGTCGTACAAACGCATCATTCGACGCGCGCGTTCTACGATCGCGCGGCAAGCGCCCAGATCGAGGGAGTCATCACTTCATTATTCTGGCGAAATCCTCATGTCGGATTGACCCTGCTCGTCAGAAATGAACAAGGCGAACAGGAAGAGTGGGATCTCGAGGGCGGAACGATCAACACGCTGCGTCGCAGAGGATTCACCGAAGATTCGTTTGCGGTCGGTGATCGTGTGCGGGTGGCCGGAGCACCGTCGATCCGCGGTCTGAACGCCCTGTTCGTAACCAACATGCTGCTGCCGAGCGGCCAAGAGGTCGTGTTCACGGACCAGCCGCGACCCCCACTCTGGACGATGCCCCCGGGCGCGCCGGCAACGGCCTCTCCGAGCGGCCCGGACACACGCGTGCTGGGAGAACGGGCGGCGCCTGATCTGTTTCGGGTTTGGAGCCTCGGGCGGATCTATCGGCTCGAAGCCCCGCTCGCGCTCACGGATGCGGCCACGGCAGCAAGAAGTGCTTGGGACCCGATTAGGGACGATCCGAGCCTTCGTTGCGAGCCGCCGGGTATGCCCAACGCAATCTTGAATCCTTACCCGATCGAATTTATCGATGAAGGCGATCGGATTCGCCTGAAAATAGAAGAGTGGGATGCTGTGCGTACGATTTATATGACCGATACGGCTTCCCCGCAGGATACGAGCTCGAGTCGCCTCGGCTATTCGCGTGGCATCTGGGACGGGGATACGCTGATTGTTCGAACTTCGCATATCGAGGCGCCCTTCCTCGACGATAGCGGCACGCCGATGAGCGAGGCCGCACAGATGATCGAACGGTTTTCGCTACGCAGCGACGAAGGCCGCCTCGATTACGAAGTGACGGTTACTGATCCAGCGTATCTCGTGGAGCCTGCGGTCTGGAATGCCGCGTGGATTTGGCGACCCGGGCTCACAATTCAAACCTTCGACTGCGCGCTGAATTAGCTACCTGACAGACCGAGCTCCGCGCGGATCAGCGTCGCAGTCGTGGCGTCGGGCTGTGACTCTAATTCCCCAATCGTGGTATCGGCAGGCGCCCCGGCCATTAGCCACCATTCGATGATTCGAACCTGTGCTTCGGTCAGCGGCGTGTTGCCCTCCGCCGGCATGAACGCCTCGTCGTCGGGAGGCAGCGTGATGCGGCTGAGCAGTTCACTGGCCTGGGGCCGTGCTCGTGATACTACGGGCCCCGACTCTCCGCCTCGCATGACCCCTGCGTGACTCATGAGGTTCAGATCGGCTTCGCGCGTGTCGTCGCTGTGACATCGCGAGCATCTCTGGCTGAACATGGGGCCGACGAGATCGAGGAACGGATCGGCACTCTCGAGGCTCTCGACGGGCGGGCGGCGGGGCCCGAGGCCTGCCATCGATCGAACGAACTGCGGACTGTACTCGACGAGGTAAGTCGATCCGTGCGTCAGATTGCCACCGTAGTGCCCCGTTATCGTTGCCAGAACCACCATGAGAATCGAAGCGGGAAGAAACCAGGATGCGTAGCGTTGTCCGTACGCACTCACGCGAAGCGCAGCCGCAATGACAAGTGCGACGGCCAACACCGTGCCGAATGTCCGGTGCTGAATGCCTGAAGCGCTGTCGAAGCTACCCTCGGCGAAATGCATGTAGCCGAGCGCTACGGTGACGGTCGCAGAAACCGCCCCCACTACCCATAAATAAGTGGATGCCGATGCCAGATGACGATATTTCTCCCGCCGGGACAGCAGTTCGAGAATGAACAGGGCAACGACAACCCCCAATGGAATATGCAATACGACGACGTGGAACCGTCCGAGCAGATAGATGAAATCCATTCTGTATTCGCTCCCCCGAGACCCAGTACTTGTGCAATCGCGATCGATGGCGCGTCGCTGAAGTATAAGTATTTCGAAGATCCTGTCACGGGCGAGTAGGGCTACTCGCGCCCGTGCAGCAGTCTCCGTCTCGATCCCGGCAGGTCCGACAATGGGTAGGGAGGGGGCCGCTGCCAAAGGCGCGAGCCGGCATCGATTGCCCGGCCTCTTGTAGACGAAACCGCGAGATCAGAACGCCGCGTTAGCGCTTGCCTTTGAGTTTCTGCGCGGCGCGATAGCGCGCCTCTGCCTCGACCAGCTCGGCCTGCGCCTGCTCGATATCGATTTCGCCGCGACGGTCCTCGAGCACCTCCCGGGCACGTTCGCGTGCTGCGAGCGCTGCGTCCTCGTCGAGTTGCTCGGCATGCAGGGCGCTGTCGGCGAGCACCGTCACCCGATGCGGCTGAACCTCGAGCACGCCGCCGGTCACGTAAAAGAGCAGCTCATCGTTCTGCGCGCGCTGAATCCTGACCTCTCCGGGCTTCAGATCGGTCAGCAAAGGTGCGTGGCGTGGCGCGATGCCGACCTCGCCGAGTTTCGCCGGAACGAACACCATTTCGGCCTCGCCAGTGAAAATCTCGCCCTCGGCGCTGACGATATCGACGTGAATCGTTGCCATGTGAAACTCCGGTTAGCTATTGCAGCTGCTTCGCGCGTTCGACTGCTTCTTCGATCGATCCAACCATGTAGAAGGCCTGCTCGGGCAGGTTGTCGTACTCGCCGTCGACAATCGCCTTGAAGCTCTTGATCGTTTCCTTGAGCGGCACGTACTTGCCGGGCGTTCCTGTGAACGTCTCCGCAACCGTGAACGGCTGCGATAGGAAACGCTGGATCTTGCGCGCGCGCTGCACCGTGAGCTTGTCGTCCTCGGAAAGCTCGTCCATTCCGAGGATCGCGATGATGTCCTGCAGCTCCTTGTAACGCTGCAACACCGCCTGGACAGAACGCGCCGTCTCGTAATGTTCCGTACCGATGACGTTAGGGTCGAGCAGGCGGCTCGTCGAATCGAGCGGGTCGACAGCCGGATAAATTCCGAGCTCGGCGATTTGTCGCGACAGCACGAGCGTCGCGTCGAGGTGAGCAAACGTCGTTGCGGGCGAAGGGTCAGTCAGATCGTCCGCGGGGACGTAGACGGCCTGGAACGACGTAATCGAGCCTGTCTTCGTCGAGGTGATGCGCTCTTGCAGCACGCCCATTTCCTCGGCCAGCGTTGGTTGGTAACCGACGGCTGATGGCATGCGGCCGAGCAAAGCCGAGACCTCCGTACCGGCCAGCGTGTAACGATAGATGTTGTCGATGAACATGAGCACATCGCGACCCTCGTCGCGGAAGTATTCGGCGATCGTCAGGCCAGTGAGCGCAACGCGCAGCCTGTTGCCCGGAGGCTCGTTCATCTGACCGTAGACGAGCGAGACTTTATCGATGACGCCGGAGTCCGTCATCTCGTGATAGAAGTCGTTACCTTCTCGCGTGCGCTCACCGACACCCGCGAACACGGAGTAGCCGCCATGCGCCTTGGCGATGTTGTTGATGAGCTCCATGAGCGTAACGGTCTTACCGACACCCGCGCCACCGAACAGACCGATCTTTCCTCCCTTGGAGATCGGCATGATGAGGTCGATGACCTTGATGCCCGTCTCGAGCAACTCCGTCGAGGCGGCCTGGTCCTCGTAGGACGGCGGCTCACGGTGAATCGGCCAGCGCACTTCCTCACCGATGTCCCCGGCATTGTCGATAGGCGTACCGAGCACGTCCATGATGCGACCGAGGGTCTTCTCGCCGACGGGAACCGCAATTGGCTGGCCGGTGTTCGAGACGGCCAAGCCGCGCTTGAGCCCCTCGCTCGAGCCCATCGCAATCGCACGCACGATGCCGTCACCGAGCTGCTGCTGAACCTCGAGCGTCAGCTCACGGTCGTCGAGATGCAGCGCATCATAGACCTTGGGGATTGCATCGCGCGGAAACTCGACGTCGACGACGGCCCCGATGACTTGAACAATATTGCCCGTGCTCATGACTGTTTACCTTCTATCTTCCAATTCAGTATCAAACGGCCGCTGCGCCGCCCACGATCTCCGAGATCTCCTGCGTGATCGCGGCCTGGCGCGCCTTGTTGTAGATAAGTTGCAATTGATCGATGAACTTGCCGGCGTTGTCGGTCGCCGCTTTCATTGCGACCATCTTCGAGGCCATCTCGCAGGCGACGTTCTCGACGGCTGCGCGATAGACCTGAGACTCGATGTAGCGCGTCAGCACGTTATCGAGCAGATCAGCGGCATCGGGCTCGTAGATGTAGTCCCAGTGCTCCTGCAGCTCAGATTTGTCGATCGCCTCAACGGGTAGCAGCGTGCGAATCTCGGGCACCTGGCTCATCGTATTGACGAACACGTTATGCACGAGGAACAACCTATCGATTGTCCCCTCCTCATACGAGTCGGTCATGGCCGTGATCGTGCCGATTAGATCCGCGACCTTCGGTGCGTCGCCGAGATGGCTCGTCGCCGCGACGATACTCGTCTTCAGGCGCCGGAAGAATGCTATGCCCTTGGCACCTAAAATACAGATATCGACCTCGACACCCTTGTTCTGCCACTCGCGCATGTCGTTGAGCAGAGCGCGAAACAGGTTGACGTTGAGGGAGCCGCACAAACCCCGGTCAGTCGTCATGATGATGTAGCCGACGCGTTTGACGTCTCTAGCGTGCAGAAACGGATGTCGGTAGTCCGGATTAGCTTCCGATAGGTGACCGATGACGGTGCGGATGCGCTCCGCGTATGGCCGCGATGCCGCCATACGATCCTGCGTCTTGCGCAGCTTCGACGCAGCGACCATTTCCATGGCCTTGGTGATCTTTTGCGTATTCTTTACGCTGGTGATCTTGCTGCGGATCTCTTTGCCGACTGCCATTGTGGATTCCTAGCTCGTTGCGGTTCGCGATAAGTCGATGCCGATCAGTAAGCGCCAGTTGCCTTGAAGCCCTCTACGAGCGTCTTGAGCTCGGCGGCAATGCCGTCGTCATACGCGCCGGTGGTGTTGATCTTGTCGATCAAGTCCGGTGCCTGGTCCTTCGCATGCGCATGCAGCGCGCTTTCGAAGGCGACAACCTTCTCTACCGGAACATCGTCGAGGAACCCCTCGTTGACCGCGTACAACGAGATTGCCATCGCCGCGACTGACAACGGCGAGTACTGCGCCTGCTTCATGAGCTCGGTGACCCGCTGGCCTCGCTCGAGCTGACGTCGTGTAGCCTCGTCGAGATCCGACGCAAATTGCGCGAATGCCGCGAGCTCACGGTACTGGGCCAGCGCCAAGCGCACGCCGCCGCCGAGCTTCTTGATGATCTGGGTCTGTGCGGCACCGCCGACACGAGAGACCGACAATCCTGCGTTGATCGCAGGACGTATACCGGCATTGAATAGATCCGTCTCGAGGAAGATCTGTCCGTCCGTGATCGAAATGACATTGGTCGGCACGAACGCGGACACGTCACCGGCCTGTGTCTCGATGATCGGCAAGGCTGTCAGCGAACCCGTCTGCCCCTTGACCTCGCCATCGGTGAAGCGCTCGACGTAGTCGGCATTCACTCGAGCGGCGCGTTCGAGTAACCGCGAGTGAAGATAAAAGACGTCGCCTGGATAGGCTTCACGACCCGGCGGGCGCCGCAGAAGCAACGATACCTGACGATAAGCCCACGCCTGCTTGGTCAAATCGTCGTAAATGATCAGAGCATCCTGCCCGCGGTCGCGGAAATACTCGCCCATCGCACAGCCCGAGTAAGGCGCGATGTACTGCATGGCCGCAGAGTCCGCGGCCGAAGCTGATACGACGATCGTATGCTCCATCGCGCCGTGCTCCTCGAGCCTGCGCACGACGTTGGCAACGGTCGAATTCTTCTGACCGATGGCGACATAGATACATTTAACGCCGGTGCCTCTCTGGTTGATGATCGTATCGATCGCTACCGCACTCTTACCAGTCTGGCGGTCGCCGATGATCAGCTCACGCTGGCCGCGACCGATCGGCACCATCGCATCGATGGACTTCAGCCCGGTTTGCACGGGCTGATCGACCGACTTGCGGTCGATGACGCCCGGCGCGACTTTCTCGATCGGCGAGGTCATTGCCGCGTCGATCGGACCCTTACCATCGAGCGGTGTGCCTAGCGAATTGACGACACGCCCGAGAAGCGCCTCGCCGACAGGGACCTCGAGAATGCGGCCCGTGGTCTTGACCGAATCGCCTTCGGACAGGTGCTTGTACTCGCCGAGCACGACCGCACCGACCGAGTCTTGCTCGAGATTCAATGCGAGACCGAACGTGTTGCCCGGAAACTCGACCATCTCGCCGTACTGGACGTCACCCAGACCGTGGATGCGAACGATGCCGTCGGTCAGCGCGATGATCGTTCCGACGTCGCGCGCTTCGGACGTCGACTCGAAATTCTCGATACGCTTTTTGATCAGCTCGCTGATTTCAGAAGCTTTCAATGCCATCTAGTGTCCCCTTAAGCGCTCAGTGTCGCCGCGAGCTGTTCGAGGCGATTCTTCACCGAGCCGTCAATAACCATGTCCTCTGCGCGAATGACCGCGCCGCCGAGCAACTGCTCGTCCACGACGAGTTCCAGCTCGACTTGCCGCCCGAGCCTCTGCTCGAGCGCACTGGAGATTCCCGCCGCGACCTTTGCGTCGATCGATGCGGCTGTTGTCAGCTGAACCTTGACCCGATTCTCCGCCTGGGCCTTCAGCGCGTCGTACTGAGCCGCGATGTCGGTCAACGCAGCCAGTCGGCCGTTCTCTGCCAGCAGCCGCAGCAGATTCTGCCCGCGCGTGCTGGCGAGCAGGCCCTGCCCGGCCGCCTCGCTGCAGACCGCCATCACGAGCTCTGCGCGCGCAGCCTTGTCGAGATCTGGCCTCGCAAGAAATCGCCGCATGCCGGCGTCGGCGAGTACCTCGGCAGCCAAGCCGAGCGCGTCCGACCACTCCGTGAGACGACCGTCGCGGCTCGCGAGCTCGAAAATCGCCTGTGCGTAGGGCCGGGCGACTGTGCTGTTATCGCTCATCTGCGCTTGCGCTCCCGTGAGTCACGCTCAGAGTTCTGCCGCGAGCTCATCGAGCAGCG
>JAOTTJ010000112.1 GCA_029864465.1 Gammaproteobacteria bacterium
CGAACTTCTATTCGAGGCGGCAGCACCGAACCGTCTACGTTCTGCCTTCGAAATGCGGGGTATTTCCAACGATTCGCGCATCGTGCTTTACGCGGGCGCAGAAGAACGTTTGCCTGCCGTTACGCGCGTGGCGCATATGCTGAACTACATCGGTCTGGGTGAAAACACATCCGTTTTGAACGGTGGGCTCAACGCTTGGCTTGCGGCCGGGAACGCCCCCTCGTCTGAAATTTCACCCGCGGCAAGGGGCCGACTCAGCCTGAATATCAACGCAGAGTTGATCGTTGACGCTGAATTCGTCCGGTCCCTACCTGAACGACCAGAGTACAAGCTCGTCGACGCGCGCGCGGCGGTGAACTACAGCGGCGAGTCGCCGACCTACGACAGAGCCGGTCATATCCCCGGCGCGATCAGTATTCCTTTCAGCCAAATGAATGACGCCAGCCTTCGCTTTGATCGGGAGCGGATCGCAGCAGAGTTCGAGGCTGCCGGAATCATGCCCAGCGATAAGCTGGTGGTGTACTGCCATGTCGGCATGCAGGCGACGGAAGTGATATTCGCAGCTCGAATGCTGGGCTACGAGGCCGTGCTTTATGACGGTTCGTTCCAGGACTGGGCGATAAACGATCGCGGGCCAGTTGAAAGAGACTAGCACGACAGGGGGGGCTTCAACGTTCTGTACTGTCGGATCATCTATGAGAACGTGTCTATCGCCGAGGCGAGAGCCGGCATATGACCATGAGGGTAGATACGACCATCTCTCTGTGGATCAAGCTAGCCTATACACTGTTCGTCTTCGTGCTCGTGCCGGCATATTGGCTCGAGTATGGACCCGAGAATTTTCTCTGGGGGTCAGACATCGCTCTGTTGGTAACGCTGCTGGCGCTATGGGCGGAAAGCGCCCGGCTCGCCAGCATGATGGCCGTGGCGATCCTCCTGCCGGAGCTGGCTTGGAACATCGATTTCTTCTGGAGACTGACGTTTGGCGTGGATGTGCTGTCGCTGCCCGGGACGCAGTACATGTTCGATCCCGAGTTGCCACTGTTGGTTCGCGGTCTCTCCTTGTTTCACATAGCTCTGCCTGCGCTTCTGGTCTGGCTGGTCTACCGACTCGGCTACGAGCGGAGGGCCCTGATCGATCAGACCGTGTTGGCCTGGGCTGTGCTGGCCGCGACCTATCTGTTCACCGACCCGGCGGCAAACATCAACTGGGTTCGCGGCTTTGGCCGTGAGCCTCAGACCTGGATGGCCGCGCCTGTGTACCTGGTCCTGCTGATGATCGCCATTCCCCTGGTTGTCTATCTGCCGACGCATCTCCTGCTCAAGTGGCTCTTTGCAGCCCCTCGCTCGAGGTGATGCTGAAAATCATCCTCACACTGGCCGCCAGCTATGTCCTGCTACTGGGGATCATCTATTTGCTGCAGGATCGCATGCTCTACCTTCCGAACGTGGCAGGACGAGAATTGATCATGACACCGGCTGACGCGGGAATGGACTTCGAGGACGTGCTCATCGCGACGGCCGATAGCGTGACACTGCACGGCTGGTTCATAAAGGGGCAGAGCCCCCACGTATTGCTTTTCTTTCATGGGAATGCAGGCAATATCTCCCATCGCCTGGACTCGTTACGACAATTCTGGAGCCTCGGCCTGTCCGTCATGATCATCGACTACCGGGGCTATGGGCAAAGCGAAGGCAAGACGACGGAAGCGGGTACGTATCGCGATGCCGACGCGGCTTGGCGTTATCTCACGCAAGGACGCGGTGTGCGTCCGGAAGACATCGTCGTATTTGGCCGTTCTGTCGGGGCTTCCGTTGCGGCGCGGCTGGCCTCAGAGCAGGATCCCCAAGGACTCATTGTCGAATCGTCGTTCACTTCGGTGCCCGATATTGCCGCGGAGCTCTATCCATGGCTTCCGGCGCGCTGGTTGAGTCGATTAAGCCACGCTACGCGTGACTATGTTCGAGACGTGCGCTGTCCCGTCCTTGTGGTCCACAGTCGCGATGACGAGATCGTCCCCTTCCACCACGGCGAAGCGATCTTCACCGCTGCGCCCGAGCCCCGGTCGCTGCTGGAGCTTCGGGGGACGCATAATGATGCCTTCATCCGCGATGAGCGCAGCTATATCGAGGGCTTGCGGGCTTTTCTCGCCCGCCTTTGGCCGCCCGAGGACGCTCCGTAAGCGAAGCGACACGCGCACAGCATGCGCTGCTATCGGCGTTAGGCAAACTCATTGGCTCCCGCGTGACCGCAAAGTTGGCGGGGCAAGCAGGAAGAATGAGGGATCGACTTACCATTTTGAACGCACAATCCACTATGGTATTTTCGAGGTGTCATCGCAATCGAGTGGCATCTAATCAATCGTGCCCGACCCTGGCAGCCCTCTTTTCCCGTCCGCGCGTGACGTCGGCGCCTGAAAGGACGGCACTCGCGATGGCGGCTCGCCAGCGCAACATCGCCGTCTCGGAGTTTTTTCTCAAGAATCGCCACCTCCTCGGATTCGACTCGCCACACAAGGCGATACTCACGACAGTCAAGGAGGCCGTGGACAACGCTCTCGATGCGTGCGAGGAAGCAAGTATCCTCCCCGATATTTGCGTCGAGATCATGCACAGAGGCGACGACCGTTATCTCGTCGCCGTCGAGGACAACGGCCCGGGAATTGTGGATGAGCAGATCGCGCGGATCTTCGGCAAGCTCCTCTATGGCTCGAAGTTTCACCAACTACGGCAGTCCCGTGGGCAGCAGGGCATGGGAATCTCGGCGGCCGGGATGTACGGCCAGCTCACGACTGGGCGACCCATGCGCATTTTAAGCCGCATCGAGAGCGAGAAACGCGCCTCCGAGATGCTGATTTCCATCGACACGAGCAAGAACCGGCCCGACATCCACAGCAAGCGCAAGGTCGCCTGGCGGCGGCGCCACGGCACGCGTGTCGAGGTTGAACTGGAGGGGCACTACACCAGAGGACAGCATTCGGTCGAGATGTATCTGAAACAGACGGCGATCGCCAATCCGCACGTCACGCTACGTTGCGTCGATCCCGGCGGCAAAACTCGCGTCTTTCGGCGCAGTACCGACGCGCTGCCGCCGCTGCCCCGCCCGATCAAGCCACACCCACACGGCGTCGAGCTCGGGCGGCTCATCCAGATGCTCCACGATACGCCGAGTCGCACGCTCAAGCGTTTTCTCGAGGATGACTTCTCGCGTGTTGGAACGACGACCGCTCGCCGGATCATCGAACGCACCAGTGGCCGGCTCTCTGAGCGGTCCAACCCGCGGCGCATCGCGCATGCGCGGGCGACGCAGCTCCACCGCGCCATCAGGCACACTCGAGTATCGGCGCCACGCACGGACTGCATCGTCCCAATCGGCGAGAAGCGCCTGCTCGAGGGACTGCGCAAGGAACTCGATGCCGACTTCTTCCTCGTCATTACGCGACCGCCGTCGGTCTATGGCGGCAACCCGTTCCAGGTCGAGATCGGGATCGCCTGGGGACGGTCCGGCGGGCTTGCGCTCGCCGTCGACGCTAAGGGACGCATCCGCCGAAAACACAAAAAAGCCAAAGGCGCGCAGCATGCAGAGCATGCGGACCAGGCCGCTCACCTCCTGCGCTTTGCGAATCGGGTGCCGTTGCTCTACCAGCAATCGGCCTGCGCGATCACCAAAGCCGTCGCGCAGACCAACTGGCGCGCCTACGGACTCAAGCAGCCTAAAGGCGCATTACCAATCGCGCCTATGGTCATCTTCGCGCACGTCGCTTCGGTCTGGGTGCCCTTCACCTCGGAGTCTAAGGAGGCAGTGGCGCCGCTGCCCGAGATTAGCCGCGAGCTCGTGCTCGCGCTCCAGGAGGCCGGCAGGCAGCTCGCGGCGCACATCCGTCGCGATAATCGCCTCGAACACGAATACGAGAAACGCGCCTACATCGAGAGCTATCTCCCGCATGTCGGCCTGGCTCTCCAGGACATCCTCGAGCTCAGCGACCGTGAGCGGAACCGAACTGTCGCGCGCCTCGATATCATTCTCCACCGGAGCCGCAAGTCATGACACGACGGAAGACGAAGACCAGCGCCAAGGAGAAACGGCGAGAACGTGCAATGACATCTGCCGAGCGCAAGACGCTCGAACTCATCGAGGGAATCGCCCGCGACGTGCGCGAGGGTGCCGAACGCGGCGAGCTGCCCAGCATCGAGCTTCCTGTTCGAAGCCTCACCAACGTGACCTACGAGCCGGACAAAGGATGGTTCGAGCTCGGCAAGGCGAGGAAGTCGCGCGCGCTCACCGTGCGCACCGTGAAGCCCTTCGCGCAGACGCTGCGTCTAATGGCAGTATCGCGCTCGATGATCGCGAACGACGACTTCGCCACCAAGCGCGAGGCCTACTATGTGAGCAAGAACTGGGACGAGTGTCGCTTCGAAGAGCAGTCCGAATCCGACGCTGTCATGGATGACATCGAGGCGCTTGCCTCGCTGCATGGGCTCTCGCGCGAACAGCTGCGCTTCTATCCCGAATCGCACGGCGGCTCGGTCGCGGGTGAGCTCGTGGTCGTCGACCTCGACACTGAGACGGGCACGCCGATAGAGATTGACTGCCGTTCGCTCGGCAGCGGAGCCTACACCATTCCTCGCTCGGTCGAGCACCTCACTTTCCGCGCTGACGCCGATTTCATTCTCGCCGTGGAGACGGGCGGCATGTTCCAGCGCCTTAACCACCACAAATTCTGGCGCAAGGCACGCGCGATACTGGTGGAGATGGCCGGCGTGCCGACGCGCGCCACGCGCCGCTTCGTTCGCCGGCTGACGGACGAGCTGGCTCTCCCTGTTTATTGCTTCACCGACTGCGACCCCTACGGCTTCGCCAACATTTACCGCACAATGAAAGTCGGCTCGGGCAATGCCGCGCACATCAACCGCTTCTTCTGCGTGCCGAACGCGCGGTTCCTAGGCGTCACCCCGCAGGACATTACCGAGTACGGTCTCGAGGACGCGACGCATCCGCTGACGGACGCCGACATCAAACGCGCCCGTGACGCTCTTCAGCGCGATCCCTTCTTCGCCGCCGAGCCTCTGTGGGTCGCTGCCATCAGTCAGCTTCTCGAGATGGGTGTACGCGCCGAGCAGCAGGCACTCGCAAAATGGGGGCTCAACTTCGTCATAGACACTTATCTGCCGCGCAAGCTCCAAGACGAGGCGAGTTTCTTGCCGTAATAGCGATGCGACTGTAAGCCGGTGAGTTTGTTCCCGCACCCACGTTCACCAAAGACGCTAGCCCCTGAAGCGGCCTTTTTTGATTTTGCGGACGAGGAGTTGCGGGGAACTCCGAATTGCGCAGAAGCTGAATTCCCATGCAGCACATGAGAACGACTCGCTTGACTCTCGTCGGCGGTGCAGCGAGCATCGTCTGTCCCGTCCTCCCGCAGGGTTGTTGAATGTCCTGCGCTCTCGTGCGCCGGCGTGGACGGGTTGAGCTTAGGGAGTAACATGTCGAGTCAAGGAACGATTCTTTGCGGAACGTCGTCGGCGTGCGCCCTCATAGGTCTGCTTTCGCACGTGAGCGCCGTAAATGGTCAGGAGTCGCAGTTCATGCAGGCGCTGCGCGATGGATCGTTCGGCTTGGCTTTCCGCTACCGTTACGAGCTCGTGGACCAGGACAGCTTCGCCGCCGACGCCAACGCATCGACCTTACGAACGCGCCTGACCTACACTAGCGAGGCCTTTCGGGATTTCTCACTCTTCCTGGAGATGGACGACCTTAGGCCGGCCGGGGCCGACAGCTTCAACAGCACCCGCAACGGCGAGACGACTCGGCCTGTCGTGGCCGACCCCAAGGGAACGGATCTCAATCAAGCCGCTGTCCAGTACAGCGGGTTTGCGAATACTGGTCTCGTGCTCGGGCGGCAGCGCATCAATCATGCCAACCAGCGGTTTATCGGCGGCGTGGGCTGGCGGCAGAACGAGCAGACCTACGACGCGCTCGAAGTCGCGCATACGTTCTCCGATACGCTCGAGGCGCGTTATACGTATGTCTCCAACGTCAATCGGGTTTTCGGGCCGAGCAGTGGTGTGCCAGCCGCCGATCTCAGGAGCTCGTCGCATTTTCTGGACGCGAATTACGATCTGTCCGCAAGCGCGAGCTTAATGGGATACGCCTATCTGCTTGACTTCGACAACGCGCCAGCCGCCTCGAACCAGACTCTGGGGCTGCGGCTGACGGGCATGCTCGACTTCAACGAGCGAGTTACGATGCCCTACGTGGTCGAGTACGCCCGTCAGGGAGACTATGCGAACAACTCGACCGACTACGACGCGGACTACCTCCTCTTGGAGGCCGGCTTGAGTTGGCCAGACTACAACGTCAAGTTGGGCTATGAGGTGCTCGAAGGCGACGGCACCCCGGAGCGAACATTCACGACGCCCTTGGCTACGCTCCATGCATTCCAGGGCTGGGCCGACAGGTTCCTCGCGACGCCCGCGAATGGCATAGAGGATCTCTACCTGAAGGTGACCGGACGCGTGGGCGTTCTCGACTTGACCGCCGTCTACCACGATTTCTCTGCCGATACGGGAGGTGGCAGCTACGGCGATGAGATCGACCTATCGGCTGGCTGGGCATTTGCCGAAAACTACTCTTTGTTGCTGAAACTGGCTAGCTATCGCGCCGACGGCTTTGCAACAGACACGCTGAAATTCTGGGTAATGCTGTCGGCGTCGTTCTGATCTAGTCGGAGGGCAACTAGCCATCCGGTCTACGGGCTGGGAGAGGGCACCTGCTCAGACGCGCCCGGATCCGAGCTGGCGAGAATACTGACGTATTGCGCGACCGCGCGCCGCCAGCTCGCTTCCTCCAGATACGCCGCGATCTTGTCGCGTACGGCTTCGAAGGGCAGGGTTTTACCGGTGATCCGGCGACCAAGCTTCACAACGTGCACGCCGTAGCGAGACTCTACCGGCACGGGACACAGTTGCCCAGGCTCGAGCTCGAACAGAACATCCTCGAATTCGCTGACGGTCTGCCCAGGGCCCAGCTGACCAAGATTGCCGCCTTGATCCCGCGACGGGCAAGCCGATCGTTTGGCCGCCAGTTCTGCGAAGCGCTCGGGATGTTCGCTCAGCTCGGCGATCGTTTCCTTTGCCTGCGTAATCGCCTGCCTATATCTGCTCGAGTCCGTCTTGGGGGCCGCGAACAGGATATGTGAGGCTTCGACGAGATCAGGGCTTTTGAACCGCTCCAGATGGCGTTGATAGTAGCGCCGGCAGGTTGGCTCGTCGGCCTTCGGCGTGACCACCTCCTGCTCGATCAGCGCTTCGATCCGTGCGTCATCAGGCGCGAGATCGCGGCCCGCGGCATCCTTGATCGGGCGGGCCGTCACGCCAAGCCTGTCCGCCTCGGCCAGCAGCAGCGCTTTGACGGCCAGCGCCTCGGCGGCCGCCGTCCAGGCCGACTCGGGGGTCTTCGATGGATGATTTTGCGCCTCTGCCGCGATGGCTTCGGCTGGGATCGATCGGCAGTGGGCGGCCAGCGAATTCATGATCTACTCAGCCTCCGTATTGCATCGCCGTCACGCCGGCGCTTTCTTGCTGCGCACGATTTGGTAGCCGGGCCGCCACAGATAGCGAATGGGAGCGGACAGCATGTGGATCAGGCGCGTGAAGGGGAAGACCAGCAAAATAGTCAGGCCCAGGAACAAATGCGCCTTGAATATCGGATGCGCATTCAGGACGTAGTCCGACGCGCCCGCCCGGAATGCAAAGATTCCTTGCGCCCACGCCATGAAGCTCAACATTTCCTCACCATCCAGGTGGTCGAGCGACACGAGAATCGTCGCCAGTCCCAGCACGAGCTGCAGCCAGAGCAAGACGAGGACCGCCACATCGCCGAAGCTCGATGTGCGGCGGATCCGCGGATCGAAGACTCGGCGGTGCAGCAGCAGGGATGCCCCGAAGAGCGCAAACACGCCGGCCACGCCTCCTGCGACGATGGCGAGCATTTGCTTGGCGCCATGGCTGACGCCGACGGCCTCGAAAAACCGGATGGGTGTCAGCAGTCCGACGAAATGCCCAACGAAGATGACAAGCACGCCGAGATGAAAACACAGCGATCCGAGCATGAGTTGCTTGCGGCGAAGAAGCTGGCTCGATCCGGAGCGCCAGCTATAGGGCTCGCGATCGTAGCGGATGACCGAACCGATCGCGAGGACGGCAAGGACGATATACGGATAGACGCCGAAGAGCAGATGGTTCAGAAACTCAGTCATCGTGGGTGCCTCTTTGCACGACAGTGGGTGCGCCGGGCGAGGTTGGGCGCTTCGCTCTGTTCAATGTCGGTATCGCTCTCGGGCAGGTGCCGTTCGCTGTCTCCGGGCCGAAGCGGACCGTCTCAGCCTCCCAGGCGGCGTCGAGGGCGGAGAGATCTTCCGGGTCGTCGTCCACTTCTCGCAGCAGGGTCTCCGTAACGCTGGGATCTGCCGGGGCCGTCAGTGCGCCAAGTAGCTCGAAGACGGCCGCATAGCTGCTGTCTCGCTTGCGCAAACGCTCGGCGAGCGCGGCAAGAACATGCGCGGGTTCTCCCAGCAGATCCAACGCCCGCTGCAGCGGGAGGATGGAGAGGAACTCGAGGAACAACGGCAGATAATCGGGGAGCTCTGTCGTGTCGATGGCCAGCCCGTGGGATTCGTAAAGGCTCTGCAGATCGACCATGGCCTGGCCTCGGTCGCGGCTTTCCCCGTGTACGTGCTCGAACAAATGCAACGACAGCGACCGCGTCCTGTCGAACAGCAAGACGTAACGCTCCTGCAGATCTATCAGTTCGCCGTTCCGGTATTCGGAAATCAGACCGGTCATGCGCTCGTAGACGGATGCGGGCACCAAGTTCTCTTTCTCTAGCGCCGGCAGAAAATGACCGATCGCCTCCTGGATCTCCGCGGTCGGATAGGACAATAAGGCGGAGAGGACCTTGAATGTTCGGGTCATGAGCTCGTGACCTTGATCGGAAACGGGGCCTGCGCGCGCTTGGGCGTGCCGAATAGATTCGGCGTCGACGATCCGCCGG
>JAOTTJ010000113.1 GCA_029864465.1 Gammaproteobacteria bacterium
TTTTCATCGCGCAGCGGCGTGCACTGCGCTGGTCGCTGCAGGATTGTCCGGTGGCTTTCATCCAGCAGCCTTGGGCCAGCAAGCGGCACCTGCCGATACGGCTGAGCTGCGCGCGCAATATGACCAATGGCGAGAGGACTTCAAGACGTGGGGCCGTTGGGGACCCGGAGACAACAAAGGTGCGTCGAACCTCATCACGCCGGAGAAGGTGCTCAGCGCCGCAGGACTCGTTCGCAGCGGAATCGTCGTGTCGTTGGCGCCGAACGTCCCGCAAGTGGCCGCAGCCGATGTCAACGAGGACGGTCTCTTTCGCCGCACGACTCTGCGCATCAACGAGGGCGGCACGGCGGATAACTACCAGGTCAGCTATCACGGCTTGACCGTGGCGCACATGGACACGTGGTGCCATTTTTTCGAGAACGGTCAGATGTACAACGGCATTCCCGTCGAGGGCAATTTGAACGCCGAGGAAGGCTGCAAGCAAGGCAGCGTCATGAACTGGCGTGACGGCGTAGCCACACGCGCCGTTTTATATGACATCGCCCAGCTCAAAGGCGTCGAGTGGCTCGATCCGAACGAGCCGGTAACGCGCGCCGATCTCGAGGCGTGGGAAGAGATGTCGGGCGTCCGCGCAGGTCCGGGTGACGTCGTGTTGCTCTACATCGGGCGCTGGAAACGACGCGCAGCCGAGGGCCCTTGGCGTGGTCAAGTCGCCGGATATTACGCCGATACGATCCCGTGGATGCACGAGCGGATGCCGGCTTTCATCGGTCACGACTTCAATATCGATTGGAATCCGAGACCGGGGTGGGAGGGCATGCGTAATCCGATCCACATCGCAGTCCTCAACTGGATGGGCATCAATATCGTCGAGTGCCTCGATTTGGAGCAAGCCGTTGCAACTGCTCGGGAGCTCGACCGATACGAGTTCATGATTACTTTTGCGCCACTGCCGGTAGAGGGTGGAACAGGCTCGCCACTGAATCCGCTAGCAATCTTTTGAGTCAAGCGGCACTCGTCGCGCATAGGCTAGACCTGGCGAGCGAGTCCAGCGATGCGCGGGTAGCGCCCTTCTGCTCTGCATGCTATAGCTTATGCAGACCCGAGCACCGACTGCGAAATGTCTGGAGACGAAATATGAAAAAAGT
Source organism: Gammaproteobacteria bacterium (assembly GCA_029864465.1). GTDB lineage: Bacteria > Pseudomonadota > Gammaproteobacteria > Steroidobacterales > Rariloculaceae > JAHEEM01. Next base: position 1,149 of record JAOTTJ010000113.1, read on the forward strand.
GTGCGTATCCATCGCCCTCACGCTCATCGCTGTGCCTGCCTTTGCCCAGAATGTGAGGATCACGCCGATCGGCTCCCACCCAGGCGAGCTCTGCGCGAACGATCGTGCGACGGTATTCGAAGACCCGACCGGCGTGCGCATTCTCTATGACGTCGCACACAACCTCACGGGCCCCGACGATCCCCGCGTCGGCGATGTCCACGTCGTGCTGCTGAGCCATATGCACGGAGACCATCTCGGCGATCGCAGACTGCGAGCCGTCGGCGCCGGGACCTGCGCAAACTCCGAGCGCGTGCTCGTGCCGCACGCTATGACGGCCGAAGTCGTAATCGAGAAAGATGCCGTGCTCGTGACGACGCGCGCGATGGCGGGGTTCGTCGCCAACGAAGTACGCGAGATCCGCGGCGAATCGCTGCCGATCTGCGCCTCGCCCGTTGCCGCCACCGTGCCCGTCGATGCCGCCTGCCGGTCCAGCATGGATCTGGGTGGCCGATTCGTCGCGACGGCTGCCGACGCAGACCGAGGCGTCGAGATCACGATCGTCTATGCCTCGCACGTGAACAACGTTTCAGCATCGCTGCTCGATGAGGCTCAACGGGAGTTGCTCTCAGCCAACGGCGCCCAACTCGAGCTCGGCCCGCCCACGGGCTACGTCGTCAGGTTCACGAACGGGCTGACCGCGTACCTGTCCGGCGACACGGGAATTCATTCCGAGATGCGGACGGTCATCAACGAATACCACAACGCGAACCTGGCCGTGCTCAATCTCGGCAACAACCCGGGGATCTATTACTCGGCCGCGCACGCGATGAACGAGCTCATCCAACCGGCATCGGTGATTCTCTCGCACCCGAACGAAGCTGCAACTGAGAACGGCCGACCGCGCGCGCAATCGCATACGGCAAGGATCATCGAGGAGATCGACGCGCCGACGCACTTGGCAATCAACGGACGCACGATGGAGTTCAACGGTCGGGGCCGCTGCGTAAACGGGTGTTGAAATAACCCGGCGGTGACGCGGCGATGGCGCTGGGCTAGCGCGTCGCCGTTTGCGGCAAACCGAGCAGCCTCGCGGGGTTTTCCTTCAGCATCATGTCTAGCTGGCTCTCGGAGACGCCGCGCGCACGCAGTGCTTGCGCGCCCAGCACGATGCAGTCGGCGGGCAACGGATTATTGAGCTGCCCGCAGTCGGTCGCCAGGACGATGCTCTCGGCGCCGAGACGCTCGATTTGCTTGAGCGCGAACGCGATCTTTGCGTCGGCCTCGTCGTCTCCCTGATAAAAATCGAGCAATACCTCGAAGAAAGCACCCAGCTCCTTCATCTCCTGATACTGGGCATCGCTAACGGTGTCGTTCGGATGAGTTATGAGCGTCGGCACGCCGAGCCGGCGTGCTTCGCGAGTGATCAGAACGTGTCCTTCGGGCGTTGCGTGCCCGGTCGCAATGACGACGGTGCCGTTGCTACCCTCGGTCCGGATCCTCGAGACGAGCTCGATGATGCCCTTTGCGTCGTCTGTCAGCTCACCGCCTTCCACAATCGGGACGTAGTTCGGCCGTCCCGGAAACAGCGACAGCCACGGCGCAACCCACGGCCGATTCTCCGGCTGCCGCGGACGAGCGTCTCGAGTGGGAAACTCGACGATCCGCCCCCAACCGCCGTTGATCGAGACGAACTGCATCACGGCGGCGGGATTGAGCCCACCGACAGGGAGGTTCATCACGAAACGGCCGAAAGCCTCGACGCCGGGGACGGCCTCGCGGGCATAGTACGCCGACGCGGCGGAGCTCACGTCCATATGAGTCTTCAGGGCGAAACCGCGCATACCGCGCGCTCGCGCTTGCCTTGCCATATCGATCGTATCCATCGCTCTGGCGACCTGCCCGCCGCCGCTCATGTCGGGATCGAGATGCGTGTGAAGATCGAGCGCCCCGACCAGCACTGGGTCCCGCAGGCCCAGATCGATTGGTCCATCGGGTCCCTTCCAGACCGGCACCTCGCCGCCGATTTGCTGAGCGGATACGAAAACGGCGACACCAAGCCCCGCTACTAGAGCCAGCGTGGTGGCCGCTCGCTTGAATTCGATCATGGCCTCGTTTCCTCCCTCGTCAGTAGGTCCCGCCCTTGGATATTGCCACCTCACATCCTGCCCTATACTGCGAGAAGCACCTCGGTGGCGTATGACGCAATCCGAGCGATAACGGAGGAAGCATCATGAGAAGAATACGCTTGAATCGCAAGACGGCGTTGGGTTGTTTGGTGGCTTTAACGCTCGGGCTGAGCGCTGTTCTCGGCACACTCGCCCAGCAGCCCGAGACCGATAACTCGCCCCTCGAGCTACCCGACCACCGCTACGACCTCCCTGCGACGCTGATCACGGCTGAGCAGATCGAGGAGCACAAGCAGCGCATGGTTGCCGTCGAGGAAACCGACGTGGCGATAACTATGGTTCCGTCGGGGGGAGGCTCCGCGAGCCACCAAGTTGGTGTCAGCATGGTGATTCGTTACGACGGTCAGTCGAATCAGTACTATGCCGTGCACGACGACGTGGCCGAGGTTTATTACGTTCTCGAGGGCAGAGGGCGCATGAAACTCGGCGGCACGATTACCGATTGGAGCCGTCGGCCCGTCAGCATCGAGAACGGCCGCGGTAGCCGCGGCACGACGGCCGTGGGATCCGAGGACATCACGATCAAGCAAGGCGACATGCTCATCATTCCGGCCGGCACGCCGCATAAGTGGGATTTCGCCGAAGAGTTCACATCCTATGTTGTGGTCCGCATGGATCCCGAGGGTGTGGCCCCGCTGCTCGAGGTCGGTGAGGCCGAGTTCAATCCAATGGCGCAGTAGTCACAGAGCGAGCCCGCTGGGTATAGGGCTGTTGCGCATAGCGCCGTCGCAACAACAGCGACAGAGTGAAATCATAGTATGACGCTCGTCACGCCTGCGTATCGGGGGGATAGCTAAGATCTTAAGCTCTCGCATGAGCATCGCCCTACGCAGGTTGAGCTTTGCAAAAAACGAGCTTCTTCTCACGCCAGGCAGCACTGCGCCGCGTCACCGCGAATCTGCTCGTACTGACGAGTATCGGCGCATTGGGGGTCGGCTCTCTCGGCGGCGTCGCCGCTGGGCTCGCGTACTTCCAATTGTTTGTCCGGCAAGGCACCTCGTTCGATCTCACGGAGCTGCGGGCCGTCGTGATTTTCGGCGTTACGATCACGCTCGGTATCACGGTGCTCGTCATTGCCGGTCAGCTCTTGCTGCTGCATTTCAGCCGCAGCGCACCACGCCGCTTCTTCAACGGCCGAGAGCTGCGCGACGAAGCCGAGGATAAATGGTCAGACGAAGATCGGCGTACGTTGAACGTCGTGCAGGAGATGTCTATCGCGGCCCTGCTTCCGGAACCTCGACTGCTCGTCCTCGAAGAAGACAGCTCCGTCAATTCCTTTGCGATTGCGCCGAGATCGGGTCAGGCCATCATCGGCGTGACGGCTGGGGCACGAGATCGCCTGACACGCGACGAGTTACAGGCAATTGTCGCGCACGAGCTCGCACACATCGCCAACGGTGATGCAGCGATCAACGTTCGGCTGTTGGCGCTCATTCAAGGGTTTCGTTGGCTCTACGACATGAGCGTTACGGTGATCGGCTGGCCGCTGCGAACGTTCCGATCCTTCAAGGTCGGGTTCATGCTGACGTTCTACCTGACGATGGTATTCGGCGTGTTTTTCGTTATCGGGCTATTCGGCGTGGGCGTGGCCCGGCTCATGCAGGCCGCAATCGCCCGGCGCAGAGAGTATCTTGCAGACGCTTCCGCCGTTCAATTCACGCGCGATACATCAGGCTTAGTCGGCGCACTGCGTAAGGCAGACGATTATCGGCCGGACCGACGACACGGGCCAACCAAGAAGGCCGCGTTCATGATGTTCGTTTCGCCCTATCGCGCTCGATCGTGGCTGCTTCGGACGCACCCGAAGATCGAAGACCGCATCGAGGCAGGCCAGGCAATGACGCCCGGACCTACGCTCGATTCGATCACGCTCGAAGCCGCTCAGAAAGCCTGAGCTTGGTCGCGCAGACGTTGAATCAGTCGGCGATCGCCTGCAGGAATTCCTCGTGCGTACCGGTCTGTGCGTGAAGCGTGACATGCTGCTCCACATCGAGTCCTAGTCTTTCGATATTCGCAGCAAGCGTGCGCATGTTCGGTAACCGGAACGGCTGCACCGGTATACCGGCGTTATACATGTCCGCGTTGATCAGAATACGTTCCGCCGGGAGATGGATAATGACCATCGTCTGCGTATGCGCATTCCCGAGAACCGGATGGACGTCCAGGGTTCGGCTGCCATCGCTGATCACGTATTTTCGATTGACCCCTTCGATCGGCGCGGGCCGTCTACTGGCGGTGAACATCGGATAGTACGTCGCAAGCCGGTCGGGCGCGAGACTGCGCAGCCCTGGGTGAAACAACACGTCTTCGTAGAACTCGCGGTTACCCTCATGCGTCACGACGTAGGAGCCCTGCGCGAGATACGTACGCAGCCCACCAGCGTGATCGAAATGTTGGTGCGTGTTCACGACGTAACGGATGGGCTTGCCGGGCACGAGCCGGCCGACTTCCTCGATGACCGCCAACGAGCGGGCTTCATTCAGCGGCGCTTCCACGACGGTCACGAAGTCGTCGAACTCGACGAGCACGCTATGGTGGGATCCACCCGCTATCCGCCAGACACCGTCAGCGACTTCCTGTGAGTCCACGTTCACGGCAGCCGGCGGTGCGCGTCGAATCTCATTTGGCACGCCGAAATCCGGCACGTTCGGGTTGACCCGCACGTTACTCACACGGATCTCCTGCGAATTGTGCGCCGGGTTCAATACCGGATCGCCCTGGTGCTCATGCAAAACCGTCGGAAACATGATGCCGTCGAACTCTTCATAGTCCGTGTAGCGCATCTCGAACAACATATCGCCGTACACGGGATTCGGTACCCAGGTAGTCACGAGTTCGACGAGATTCTGATCGTTGATTGTCCCGTTGACCCTGTACTTGCCGAGCGCCGTAAAGGAGATGACCGTAACCATCCTGCCGCCCTGCGAGAGGCCCCCATTCGACTCATTCACGATCGGCGTCGAAATCGCCGTCGCATCATCGCTCTCGAGGGCTGCCTGCAGAAACCCGTGCGGCGTCAGCAAGATATCGAGCTGGCGGAAATCCGCATGCGAGACGCCGTCGAGATAGGATCGTCCCGGTCGAATGACTCGATCGCCCTGCAGATTCCAAGCGTAGCCGTCGCTCACAACCTCCGTAATGAGCTGATCGCCGGCAAACGGCGCTCCGCCGCCGATCGCCGGGTAGCTTCCGCGTCGCCGGTTGAGGTCCTCGCGCGAGGCCATGGCGTCATAGTCGATGACCCGCGAATATTCGAAGACCTCGAAACGCGGCCAATCGCCGTCGAGCACGTAGCTCTGACCGACCTGGCCATACCATCCGGTGCCAGAGATCTCCACGGCATCCAGATTCGCAGTGCCCATGGCACGGGCTGCAGCGCGAAGCGCGCCTCGCGCATCCTGCGCAGACGACGAGCCGATAGCGCCGATCGCGATTACCAGTGAAATCGACAGCGTTCTGATCACGGCAGTTTCCCCTTATGTTGTTGGCGCAACACCGGACCGAAGAGCGCTGACGGCTCGGTCACCGGATTGATAAAGTCGCATCGGTCGTTACTGCTCTTCCGGCACCCATGTTCCGGTTCTCTCGCCCGGCGCTCTAATACGTCGGTCGTCACCCGCAGGCACGCCCAAACTGGGTTCGCCTGTAATCGGGTCTTCTTCGCCCACATACTCATAACGCGATTGGACGCGGGAATAGACTCCCTCGGCATCGCTCTCGAAACGAATCCGCCTGCCCAGCTCGTCGAGCATGCCGAGCGATTGCTGAAAGAGCCCCGGCGGTGGCGCATCACCCGGCACCGTTCCCTCGAGAACGTAGAGCCGGCGATCCAATAGATACAGCCCGATGAACGTTCGCGACTCATCGGGGTGGAGAAATTGGATCTGATGACCTGCCACTCCGTCGACGCGTCCGAACGCATCGTAGGTTATCTCACCGACGTTTCGGCGGCGGATATTCCACGCCTCGTAGGCAATCGCGCCATCGAGGTCGCGAAAGTGACCGCGACCGATGCATTGATTCGGACTGACTCTATCGAGCTCCACCTCGAGCCGGCGGCAGAGCGCAACGTGAGCTTGCTCGATCCCGGTGTAATCGATGACAGTAATCGCGTATCGGCTATCCTCACCTTCGACACTGTAGACGCGCGATGGAACTGTCGCTCCTGACTCAGTGATGTAATCGGCCTCGCGCACCTCAGGTGCGCCAGGGAAGTTGACGATGAACTGATCTTGTTCGCTGTAGAACTTTGTCCAGCCTTGAGCGTGGGCAGCGCCCGCGAGCATCAGGCCAACCAACAGCGACAGAAGCTTCAGGATTGTTGTTAGACGCATAATGATTCCCCCGAAAAACCTGGCTCGACGGTCAATCGAATTCCTTCTCAGAGCCGTCATCCATCGTGATATAGCCGAGCAGGCAGCCCCTCGAGCCGTCCTTTAGAGGATGGCACCTCAACTTGAGCGTATCGCCAGCTTGTATGCTGTCTTCGGCCCAGCCGTCCCGCCTGAGCTGGGTAACGCTGGCGCCCTCGATCGACCAAGCTCTCGATTGACCCTCCGAATCCACGACATTGAGATAGACCCAGCTATGAGGATTCATCCAGTGAATTTCGCTGACGGTGCCTTCCAGGTGGAGCCACTCTCCCTCCAGGTAGTTCGCGTGGGAGTGGTGTCCCCGAACCACCGAGCTAATAAGCATGAGTGAAACCATCCCAATTGCCGATGAAAATACTAATCTCATTGTTCCCTCTCCAAGCAATTTCCACGTAATCGGCTTGCTGGCAGCGCATTCGCGCCAACAGCTGACCTTATTCCTGCCGCGGTACGCTGACGGAGCGGTCCGCAGAATCTCATCTTTCCCGCGCATAAGTATAGTTGCCGGATATGTGAGTAACGACAAGGTCTATCACGCCGTCCTCGTCGTCCTCGACGAACTGGTAAGCGAGTCCGAGGCCGTCGAACAGCGTCTCCGACAGCGGCACGAGCACCCGCGGCGCGCCCTCACTTAGCCCGGCGGCACCGAGCCCCGACGAAGTGTAACCCGCAGTAATGGTGGCAATCAGCTGACCGTCGGAGAGGGACACTTCGTACGTCCGCTCGTCCCCCCCATATCTTCCCGTGTAGGCGCCGACGTACCGTTCCAGCACTTCGGTCGGTAGGGAGATGGCCCGATCGGCCACATCCGAGAGGCTGCCCGTCCAACCGTCGCTGCTGCGGTCGCAAACCGCTTCCAGCATTTGAGTATCGGCCGCCAGTTCCATCTCTACCGTGAACCCCCATGGCTCCGTGAACGCGCCCGGATCGGTGACGGTAACCTCGATCTGCAGGTGGCCGAAGTCGGGACGCCGGTAACGCTCGGTGATTTGCAGCGCCTCAGTGTGCGATACCCCACGACGGCTCACCCACGTCCGGTCGTTGAACCCGGTGCTGTCGACGACCAGCGTGTCACCATCCCAACGCCCCACCGAATACCCCGCCCAGCTTGGAAACGGATCGGCTTCCAGGTCGCGGCCGTCCGTGTGGATCACGCGATACCTCAGGTCGTCGTTGAGAATCGCAATCATGTCGGGAGTCTGGACCAATCGCTTCCAGCCGCCAAATTGCTCGGCCTCGGGCCCGCTCGGCAGACACTGATAATACGGGCGCTCCTTGTAATATTCCTGCTGGCGCTGCAGGGCCAGCTCGGTAACCCAGGGTTGCAGGATCGCGGGATCGAGACGAGCAAGCGGAGG
>JAOTTJ010000467.1 GCA_029864465.1 Gammaproteobacteria bacterium
TTTTCATCTTATTCTCCTAATATGATCCGTTTTTGCCTGATTGCGATGCTAGCTTCTGCCCAAGCGATCTAGCAAGCCTTGAGCGTCCGCTACTGGCCGTTAGCTGCCGGTTGAAATAGATGAATCTGGGTCTCTAGAGAGTCCGCTATCGGCGAGAGCAGACATTCGGATAGTTTGAGTGTCTGCTATCCGCCCTATACCTGCCATTCCGCTATACTCAGTCTGAACGACTGCTACCGACCCATTCCGGCCATCCGAAAAATAGCAATAAGAAGCGTCTTGCATGTCTCAGTTTGAGTTCATATTCGTCCTGATTTCGATCATCGCGGGTCTCGCGTTGGCGCAACTTTTGTCCGGAATGGCTCGCCCGCCGAGAAATTCTTCCGGTCAGTTAGACATTGCCCACATCGCATTCTCGACAGCGATATTGGTGCTTCTGATATCGGTTTGGTGGTCTACATTTCGTTGGCAGAAATACGAGAACTGGACCATTGCTGAGTTCTTCCTGCTATGCGTTTATGTGTCATTGTTCTACGCAATGGCAACAATTCTCAGTCCACGACGGACCGCAGATTCACCCGAGTTCAAGGAGATTCGCACTAAGTTCTACACAGTTCATGCTTTTTACTGCGTGCTGGAACCTGTAGTGATTTACGTTCGCGATGGTGAATTGTCACCTTGGTACTACGCGCCAATGATAGTTCATCTCTTCCTGTTGTCGATTCTTGGTATTTTTCTGCGCATGCACATGTTCGATCGGCTGTTCTCTTTCTGGCTAATCATCGTCAATGTCGCTTGGATTTTTCTTGCACGATTCACCGGGTGAAGAACGACCGCTTATGGCCGTTAGCTGCCGCTTGAAATAGAGGAATCCTGGGCTGTTTAGCGTCCGCAATCGGTGAGAGCAGACATTCGGATAGCTTGAGTGTCTGCTATCCGCCCTATACCTGCCATTCCGCTATACTCAGTCTGAACGATTGCTACTGACCCATAGCGGACACATGGTGGTTAGCGCCGTCTGTGCGCCATTCGACGATTGAATCTCGCAATAAGGTAACAGGTTTGAACGCAATTTCACGGAAGTCCATGCTTTGGCAAGCAGCCGGTATCTTGTTCGCAAACCTCATCCTTGTCGGGTGTCAGGCTGAACAAGGAACACCCCATGAAGAGGCGGCATTTTTCGCCGACGCGTGCGAAGGATTGCCGCGAAAAGAGAATGCTGCGCTCCCGTTATCCACCGCGTCAGATGATTGGTTCCAAGTCTACGAGACCGCCGAAGGTGTCTATTCCATTGTCGAGTCATATCAGGTTGAGGAATCAATTTCGCATCTCATCGTCGGTGACGAAAGAGCAATACTGTTTGATACGGGCATTGGTTTACTGCCCATTCGACCGGTAGTGGAAAGAATCACTGATCGTCCGGTTACAGTATTGAACTCACACTCGCACTTCGATCATGTTGGCGGTAACGCGGAATTCTCTTCAATTCTTGCTATTGATTCCGACTACACGCGCGCAAACATGGCGGGATTTGACCATCGAAGAATTGCTACCGATTTCGCCCCGGAGGCTTTTTGTATTCCTCCACCCTCCGGCTTTGATTTGGGCCTGATCCATACCCGACCCTGGAAGGCCTCAAGATATATAGAGGACGGCGAGATACTGGACTTGGGTGGTCGCCGCCTCGAAGTCCTGCATGTCCCCGGTCACGCGCCAGATGCGACGGCGCTACTCGATGCTGAGAATGGCCTTCTGTTCACAGGTGACACGTTTTATGCGGCTGAGCTTTGGCTTGTCGTCCCAGAAACGAACCTCGACGAATACGATCGAGCGATAACACGGCTGGCAAATATTGAGAAAGACGTGAAGTATTTGTTGGGCGCTCATGCTTCCGCCAGAGTTGATTCTGGTCGCCTAACAAGGGTTCGAGACGCGTTTCATAAACTGCGTTCGGGCGATTACCCTGGCACCGAGGATGGTGGGCGTTTGGTATTCACCATTGACGATATTGAATTTGTCACAGCGCAACCCGTGCTGGACGGCAAGCAGGGCGACATCACGAAGGGCGGGAGTGGCCTGGATACCTGGGACTGAAACGCCAGACGGCACAATTCGACGTCTGCTTCTGGCCGGAAGCCGCCAGTCGCCAGGCTAGAGGTAGAATGACGGTTACTGACCCGAAGCTGCCGTCTGGAATAGCGACTAAGCGCTGTCCCTCAGAATAGCCTCCACGTCCCTGACGTAAGGCGGAGGATAGTTGACTTTTGCTGCAGTCCACCATTCAATCCCATGCGGGT
>JAOTTJ010000114.1 GCA_029864465.1 Gammaproteobacteria bacterium
GCCAGATGGCCCCGGAGCTGCGGTCAATAACCGTCGTTGCCGTGTAGAAACGAACGGTGCGGCCCTGGCAGGACTGCAGCTGTGCCAGCGCCGCGGCGAAATTGCCGGGCTTGCCGAGCGCGGCGGCGCCCAGCGCTGCAGATTGATCCGCCGCCACGACGATAGCATCGGCTCGGTCGGCCTGCCGGGCGACTTGCTGGGCTTTCTCGCGAGCAAGCCTCTGGGCCAGGTCGGGCGCAGGCTCGCCGTCGTGCGGCCGCTCGTCGATTCCAGGCGCGCTGGTTTCGAACGGCAAGCCGAGTCGGGCGAGCAGCGCACTGCGATACGGCGACGTCGAGCCTAGAATGAGCCGTGGCGCGCTCACGGGCAATTCCCGCGATCGTAACTACCCGTTTTGACAGAAGAAACGCTTCTACCTATCATTGGCCGATTATGCCTGCCTCGCTGCATGCCTGGTACAGTCTTCACGACCTGGAGGCGCTGGGCGAACGTGGTGCGGTCCTGGGTGGTGAGCTACGGGTTGCCGAGCTTACGCGGCTGAAGGTTTCGTTGCACGCGGATTGCGATGCAACCGTGCAGGCGGGTCTGCGTTGCGGACGCGCAGCGGACGGCCGAGCTACGCTGCAGCTGACCTGCACGGCGACGCTGCCGCTGACGTGTCAGCGTTGCCTCGAGCCGGTGGAGCACACCGTTGATGAGACGGTCGACTGGGTCGTGGTTGGCTCGGAGGCGGAGGCGGCCCGCGTTGTGGACAACCTGGAGCCGCTCGTGCTGGCCGATGGTAGATTGCAGATAGCCACGTTGGTGGAGGATGAACTGATCGTGTCGCTGCCCATGGCGCCGCGTCACGCTAGTATTGATGAGTGCGGAGCCTTGGCTCAGAATCTCGACGGCATCCTGGTGGATCAAGATGTCGAACGCGCAGAGCCGACGCTCGAAGCTTAGTTAGGAGAATTTATTCATGGCTGTTCAGAAATCACGCAAGTCCCCTTCGCGGCGTGGCATGCGTCGAGCTCATGATGCATTGCGCGGGCCCACCGTATCGGCGGATCCCGTGACCGGCGAGATGCATCGACGCCACCACGTCACGGCCGAAGGCTTTTACCGTGGCCGCAAGGTTCTAGATATTCCCGAGCCGGAAGAGATCGAAGAGTAGGGTCGCGCGGCGGGACCGCCGTCAAGCACGCTCCTCAATTCCTCTCCAAACGATGACTCGCAAGGTCACAATTGCCCTTGACGTGATGGGAGGCGACCGTGGGCCACAGACAGTCATCCCGGCTGCCTTGGCGATTCTCGAGCGGGATGATTCCGTGGGTTTCACGCTCGTCGGCCTGCCCGACGCGCTCGAGCAGGCACGGCGTGAAAGCAACGACGCCTACGGAAATCGTCTGCAGTTCATTCCAGCGACGGAAGTCGTGGCGATGAATGAGCTGCCCGCTGATGCGCTACGCCGCAAAAAAGACTCCTCGATGCGCGTCGTTATCGAGCAGGTCAAGAGCGGCGCTGCCGATGCCTGCGTCAGCGCCGGCAATACGGGAGCACTCATGGCAACGGCGCGGTACGTGCTGAAAATGCTGCCGGGCATCGATCGGCCTGCCATCATTTCCGCAGTGCCGACGTTGACGGGCCCCTCTTTTATGCTGGATCTCGGTGCCAATGTCGGCTGCACGGCCGAGCAACTATTGCAGTTCGCGATCATGGGCTCTGTCGTCGCCGAGGACATACTCGACATCGAGCAGGCGACGATCGGACTGTTGAATATCGGCCAGGAGGACATCAAGGGCAACGAGGTAGTCCGCGAGGCCGGTGAACTGTTGAGCCGCAGCGACCTGAATTATATCGGCTTCGTTGAGGGCGACGCGATCTTCAGCGGACGAGCGAATGTCGTCGTCAGCGATGGATTTGTCGGTAATGTCGCGTTGAAGACGATGGAGGGCGTTGCCAGTCTGATTGCCGTCTACTTACGGCAGGAGTTCAGCAGCAGCAGCTTTCGCAAGCTCCAGGGCATCGTGGCAAGCCCGGCATTGGGCGCGCTGCGCAGCCGCCTGGACGCGCGCCGGTATAATGGCGCAAGTCTCGTTGGGTTGAACGGCGTTGTCATCAAGAGTCATGGTGGTGCGGATAAGCTCGCGTTCGAGCATGCGATCAACGTGGCGATAGTAGAGGCGCGAAAGGGCGTCCCGGTTCAAATTGGCAAACTAATCGAGGATCAGGCGCCAGAATGTATTCGCGCATAATCGGCACGGGCCGTTATCTCCCCGAACGTATCTTGACCAACCTCGATCTCGAGAAGATGGTCGACACGTCCGACGAATGGATAAGAACCCGGACGGGCATCTCCGAGCGGCATATCGCAGCCGAAGGTGAGACGACGAGCGACCTGGCGTATCACGCTGCGGTTGAGGCGATTGCTGCCGCTGACGTTGCCGCCGAAACGATCGACATGATCGTCGTGGGCACCTCGACTCCCGACTTGATATTTCCAAACGTCGGTTGCCTGTTGCAGGAACGTCTCGGCATTGCCGGTTGCCCGGCATTCAGTCTCGAAACTGCGTGCAGCGGGTTCATCTACGCGTTGGCAGTGGCCGATCAGTTCGTGCGCACCGGTCAAGCTCGCCGCCCGCTAGTGATCGGCGCCGAAACGATGTCGCGGATTATCGATTGGACGGATCGTGAGACCTGCGTGTTATTCGGCGATGGTGCGGGCGCTGTCGTTCTCGACGCTGCGGAGGCGCCCGGAATCATCTACTCTAAACTCGGCGCGGACGGCCGTTACCGCAAGCTGCTCGAAACTGATGGCGGAATATCCAACCCCCCTGAAGCGGGCCAGCGCGCGGCGCTGCACATGAAAGGCAACGAGGTTTTCAAGGTCGCAGTTAGGACGCTCGAGCGCATGGTAGATGAGGTTCTCGAAGCCAATGATCTCAAGCAAGGCGAGATCGACTGGTTCGTGCCGCACCAAGCGAATCTGCGCATCATCGCAGCAACGGCCAAACGGCTCGACATTCCGATGGAACGCGTTGTGCTGACCGTTGCCGAGCATGGCAACACGTCCGCGGCATCGGTGCCGATGGCTCTGGATACGGGTATTCGTGACGGGCGAATTAAGCGCGGGGACTTGTTGCTATTGGAGGCCTTCGGCGGTGGGTTTACCTGGGGCGCGAGCCTGATTCGCTACTGAGAGGGTCGGAGTCCGCCGAAATCGGGTCTAGGCCACATTTTCACGGGTCGGCAAATTCTATAATATGGTCCTTATGTCGAGATTAGCCGGATTTTTGGTTGCGTTCGTCGTATTCGTCACTGCTGCGACGGCCGCAGAGCTGCCGCTCAGCGCGGACAGCCAGGTCGTCGGCCAGAGCGCGACGATCGTCGCTGAGCATCGCGACACGTTCGTCGCGCTCGCGCGTAAGTACGACCTGGGTTTCGAGGAGATCGTACGGGCGAATCCAGGCGTCGATCCCTGGCTGCCCGGAGAAGGCACGGAGATCTTCTTGCCGACACAGTTCGTTTTGCCGAACGCCCCACGCAGTGGCATCGTGATCAATCTACCCGAGCTCAGGCTCTACTATTTTCCAGACGGCGAGGAAGGCCGGCTCATCACGCATCCGATCAGCATCGGGCGTATGGATTGGGGGACACCGCTCGGGCTGACGATGATCCAGAGTAAGGCGACCAATCCGGCGTGGTATCCCCCGCAATCGATTCGTGACGAGCATGCGGCGGAGAATCGGCCGTTACCGGCGGTCGTTCCGCCCGGGCCCGACAATCCGCTCGGCGCGCATGCACTGCGCCTGGGCTTGCCTGGCTATTTGATTCACGGCACGAATAAGCCATCCGGTGTCGGGATGCGCGTCACGCATGGCTGCATCCGCATGTTCCCCGAGGATATCGAAGCGCTGTTCGAGAGCGTGCCGGTTGGCACGCCCGTGCGCATCGTCAACCAGCCGGTGAAGCTGGGCCACGACGGTTCCGCGTTGTATGTCGAGGCGCACCCGCCGTTGCCCGATAGGCTCTCGGAAGAGTCTTCAGCTTTGACGGAGCTCACGCGCGCGTTCGTCGCATTTGCCGAGGAAGGACAAGGTAACGGCTTTGACTGGGATCTCGCTGAGCAGGTCGCGATGACCTCGCGCGGAATTCCCGAGCTCATTTCCGCTTTCGTCCCGGCGGCTTCCGTTCCAGCGGCAGACAATCTTCCTGCGGCCGGCGGTCTTTAGCCCCGATATTTCATCAGGCCGCGCAGCGCGATGCACCGCGCTGCGTTGATGCATTGACGTGGTTGGAAATCCGGCGTCAGACTTTCACATACGCTTTAATCGATTTTTTCTTTTACCGGACTGCTCCGTGACCGGGCAGATATCCGGGTTCGGTACGGACATAAAAAAAACGCCGCTGGCGTCGTATCTCGCCAGCGGCGTTCGTAGTGTTCTTGGGCTGAGCTACTTCTGTTGAGCAGCCTCGAACATGCGGTCGACTCTTTCGTTGGTCGCATCACAGCAGGCCTGTGCTGCGTTGGCAGCGGACAAAGCCTGGTTGGCGGTGCTTTGAGCGCCTGATGCCATCTGCCGAGCTTCGCTAGCTTGACGTTGAGCATCAGCTGCCGCGCTCTGCGCGCTCTCTGCAATGCCTCGTACTGCATCGAGTTCTTCTTGCGTGACTTGAGCTGCGCATCCGACCGTTAATACGAGAACGGCACAAAGAGCGCCTAGCTGAAATTTCCTGGTCATTGAGTTTCCCCTGACTGAGTGACAAAAACCGGTGCAATTATTTCCTAAAGTGCAAGACACTTCAATGAAGGAAGTAATTTAAGCACCGTAATTCGGACGCTGATCACAGGATAGTCGCAATTATGCGTAATACGCGATGCGATATCGGCTGAATGTCGGTAAAGAGCGACAGGCAGGATATCGATGATCGTTCGGATGGGTATTCCATGCATGATCTCGGCAGATTCCGCATTTAGTGCTTGATCTCGGTAGCGGGCTGTATATAGTATCAGTAACTGTCTAAATATACAGGTATCCGATCATGCAGGATCTAACGCCGAGACAACAACAAATTTTGTTTTTAATTCAAAGGGTTATAAGGGAAACAGGGATGCCGCCCACGCGTGCCGAGATCGCACGGGAAATCGGCTTTCGCTCCGTTAACGCCGCTGAGGAGCATCTGCGAGCCTTGGAGCGCAAGGGCGCTATCGAGTTGTTGCCGGGCACATCTCGCGGTATCCGGCTCAAGGACGCTTTGCGAGAGCAACTTGGCTTGCCCCTCGTCGGCAGGGTTGCGGCAGGCAATCCGATTCTTGCCGAGGAGCATATCGAGGGTCATTACGAGATCGATCCGACGCTATTCGCTTCGACTCCGCATTTTTTGCTGCGCGTTCACGGTATGAGTATGCGTGATGCGGGCATTCTCGACGGCGATTTGGTAGCCGTTCATCGTTCGACGGAGATCCGTAATCGGCAAATCGTCGTCGCACGCTTGGACGATGAGGTTACGGTCAAGCGTTATCGTCAGGAAGGCCATCAGGTGTGGCTATTGCCTGAGAACCCTGAGTTCGACCCGATCGAGATCGATCTGCGCGAGCAGGCGATGATGATCGAGGGTGTCGTCGTCGGTGTCGTACGAGACGCCATGTAAGACCGATAAAACAATAAGTTACATTGGCGTGGGCATAAAGAAATTATTGGAGAGCCCTCACGTTTGGCGGGGTTTCAGTAGGCGGTCTGCGGGTGAGGTCCATGCGACGGGGTTCGAAGATCTCGACGCACATTTGCCTGGAGGCGGTTGGCCTGCGGCGGCGTTGACGGAAATCATTGTAGAGCGTCATGGCATCGGGGAGCTGAGTCTGCTCATGCCTGCGATGGCGCGTCTATGTGAGCCGGGTCTTCCCGGGTCAGCTAGAGGCTGGATATTTTGGGTTTCACCGCCCTTTATTCCTTATGCCCCCGCACTGAGCCGGCACGGCATCGATCTGGATCGCATATTACTCGTGCATGCACCGGCCATGCGGTGCGCAAGCCTTTGGGCCATGGAGCAGGCCTTACGCGCAAAATCTTGCGCTGTCGTATTGGCGTGGGCGCGGACAGCCGATCAGACGGCATTACGGCGCCTGCAGCTCGCTGCGGAAGAGTCGCGCTGCTGGACCGTGCTCTTTCGTCCTGGCACTGCGCTGCAGCAAAGATCACCAGCAGCGCTGCGATTGAAGCTTACAAGAGACGCGATAGTGACCCGTGTCGAGATTTTAAAATGCCGGGGTGCGCGTCCGGCGGTTGTGCAGATCCGTCACGATGATGCCGGAAGCACCGAATGTTGAGCGAGAATTTATCCCAGAACCTCCCATGCCCCGCGCTCTCGAAACGCTCGCTCTTTTTCCAAGAGATCCATCACTACCGCAATCTGAACCGCGCGGCCATGACTGTGCTCAAGATAAATTATGGCTTGCCATATATTTTCCAAAGCTCGCATTGGAATCGCTGCCAGCAACGAGCAGTGATGAGGTAACCGTCATCACGGAATTCCGGGATGGTGCTACGCGCATTGTCTCGGCGAACGAGGCGGCCGCCAGTTTAGGGATCAGACCCAACCTCAAATTGAGTGCCGCATTCGCGTTGAGCGAATCGCTCAACACGCTAACGCGCCGCGCTGAATTCGAACAGGCCAAATTGGAAGCCTTGGCAAGACTGACAATCCGGTTCTCATCTGTTGTGAGCCTGGAGCCTCCGGACGCGCTGCTCTTGGAGATCGGCGGCAGCCTTAAATTATTCGGTGGGACCGAGCCTATTAAAGAAGCGCTTGCGGCTGTGTTCCAGCAGCAGCAAATAACGGCGCATTTTTGTGCGGCGCCGACCGCGCTTGCGGCGCTATGGCTCGTGCGCTCTGGGGGAGGCGATGTCCTGTCGCATGAAAAACTTGCTGGAAGCCTGGGTTGTGCGCCACTAGAGGCAACGAGATGGCCGGACAAAACTCGGGCGCTGCTCAAGAACATGGGGATCCGTACTCTTGGTGATTGCATGCGGTTACCGCGTGATGGCTTTGCGCGTCGGGTCGGACGTCAATATCTGAATGAGCTCGACAAGTCGCGAGGCAGCCACGATCTTCGGCATGAGTTCGAACCTGCTCTAGAGCTCAGTGTGCATTGCGAATTCATTCACGAGACTACCAGCATGACCTTGCTGGCGGATCAGGGTAAACAGCTCATCGCGCGTCTCGTCGAGGATTTACGCAAGCGTCAGATCCAGATACCTGGCTTCGAATGTGTTTTTCATCATTTGGATCGTGCATTAACGATAGAGCGCATGAGTCTCGCTCAGCCGGCTTCGGATCAGGAGCGGCTCGTGAGGTTGTTCACTGATCGTCTGGAGCAAATAGATTTGTCTGCACCTGTTGTTGCGCTGAGCTTGAAAGCCGGTTCAGCTGAGCCCGCCGTGACCAGTTCCGGTGTGCTGTTTGAAGATCTGGATGGGGTCGGGCCAGAGTTTGCAAAGAGCAGCCTGATCGAGCGGTTGCAGGCGCGTTTTGGCATGGAAAGCCTCTACAGCATGGACCTGGTCGATGAGCATCGCCCGGAGGCCGCTTGGAGCAAATCGAGACAGTTCTTGCAGCGGAAGCGTCGGCCGCCGTTGGCCGTAGGTGGGGCATTTCAGCGACCTTTGTGGCTTTTGCCTGCGCCGCAGCGCTTGCCGTGCACGGCCGATAATCTGCCTTGCTATGAGAGCCGCAAGCCCTTGCGCATCAAGCACGGCCCGGAGCGTATAGAAAGCGGGTGGTGGGATGGCGGTGAGATTAGCAGAGATTATTACGTGGCCTGCAGCGCTCATGGCGAAAAGCTCTGGGTATTTAAAGATCATTGCTCGAACCGGGGTTGGTATCTGCACGGTTTTTTTGCTTAGACCGCCACTTTATTTATGCAATACGCGGAGCTGCATTGCCTGAGCAATTTCACCTTTCTTCGCGGTGCGTCGCATCCCGAAGAGCAGGTAGAGCAGGCTGCGCGCCTCGGCTATACGGCATTGGCATTGACCGACGAATGCTCGTTGGCCGGTGTTGTACGAGGCCATACTGCTGCCAGAAATCTATCGCTCAAATACATCGTCGGTGCGGAGCTCAAGCTCGTAGAAGGTATCAATATCGTCGTGCTCGCTTCGAGCCGGACGTCTTACGGGGCGTTGGCGGAGCTCATCAGCTATGCTCGGCGCGCTGTGCCGAAGGGTAGCTACCAGCTGGGTCGGGATGATTTCGAACGCTATCTCCGGTCTGAAGAAAACCCGATCTTATGGTTGCCGGGCGAGCAGCCAGCGCTCGGGCAGGGCGCGTGGCTCAAAGAGTGTTTCCCGGGTCGGGTTTGGTTAGCGGCGGAGCTCTTTCTGGGCGGCCGGGATCGGCAACTGCTCGAGCGCTGGACCCGCACGGCGCGAGAGCTCGGTCTGCCGATCGTTGCGAGTGGCAACGCTCATATGCATTGCCGGCAGCGGCGCAGGCTTCAGGATGTCTTGACGGCCATCAGGCTCGGTAAGCCGTTAGAGAGCATCGGTACCGGTATATATCCCAACAGTGAGCGATTTCTGCGGCCGTTGCCGGTTCTCGAGCGCATCTATCCCGCCGAGCTCTTGGAGGAGACGCTGGCTATCGCCGAGCGAATCGAATTCTCGCTCGATGAGCTTCGCTATGAGTACCCTCATGAGCTCGTCCCGTATGGTGAGACGCCCACGAGTCAATTGCGTGCGCTCGTCGATCAAGGTAAGCGTTGGCGTTGGCCGCGAGGTACGCCGCAGCGGGTTGAGGCGCTGCTGGCTCATGAGCTCAACCTCATTGCCGAGCTGCGATACGAGGCCTATTTCCTGACAGTGCACGATATCGTTCGGTTTGCGCGCTCACGGGACATCCTGTGTCAGGGGCGAGGCTCCGCAGCAAATTCTGCGGTTTGTTACTGCTTAGGTGTAACCGAGGTCGATCCGGCACGCATGGAAGTGCTCGTAGAGCGGTTTATCTCC
>JAOTTJ010000115.1 GCA_029864465.1 Gammaproteobacteria bacterium
GTTGGCAGTCACACACGCGTTGATCGTCGACGTCGGCGAGGAGACCTTCGCGCTTCCGTTGCCGACGGTCGAGGGCGTTACGCGCGTGCCGAAAGACCAACTACTCGAGTTGCTGACGGCCGACGACCCGAGGCTCGACCACGGCGACGTCAGTTACCGGCTGCAACATCTGGGATCGTTTGTTGGCGCAGCCCCGTCCTCGCTACCCGAGGACGATAACTTCGTGTCGCTGGTTCTCGTTCGTGCCGGTGAGAGCTCGGCCGCTTTACTGACTGATACGCTCGAGGGCAGCCGTGAGATCGTCGTCAAAACCCTCGGGCCGCATCTCGTCGGGATCCCTGGAATCTCAGGCGCCACGATCCTCGGCGACGGTCGGATCATTATCATCCTCGACGTCGGCACGCTTCTGCGCAGCCAGAAAGACATCGGGGCGCTCGTCCAGCCCACCGCGCAGCCTATCCCGGCCAAGCCGGTGACGGCGCTTGTCGTCGACGATTCGATCACCATGCGGCGCGTCTCGCAGCGGCTGCTCGAAAGGCATGGCGTCCGCGTGCTCACAGCCCGTGACGGGATGGACGCCGTGACAGTGCTCCAAGATCATACGCCCGATGTGATTCTGCTGGACATCGAGATGCCGCGCATGGACGGCTATCAATTCGCAACGCATGTTCGCAACGACCCCAATGCGAGAGATATCCCGATCATCATGATCACCTCACGATCTGGCGAGAAACATCGCGCGCGGGCCATCGAGATCGGTGTCAACGATTACTTGAGCAAGCCTTACCAGGAAGATCAACTCATCCGAGCGATCACGGGATTGTTGGGGCGTGAGCTGTGAGCGCTGAGCAGACGGAGCTCTATAGCTTGCTGGTGCCGCTGCAGGGCGAGCGTCTTCTCGTTCCACGTGCGTGCGTCGCAGAGGTCATTGCCTTCGTTGCTCCAGAGCTAACCGATCCGGATCGGCAGCTGCCGCCCTGGTTTCTCGGCTTCATCACTTGGAACGAACGGCGTCTGCCTGTCGCCTCCTTCGAGGCGATGTCCGGGCATGAGGCCAAGAGGCGGCCGGGACGTACGCGCATCGTTGTATTCAACACGCTCGGCGATACAGTCGACGGCGGTTATTACGGCATCATCACGCAGGGGTTTCCGCAACTCGTGCGCGTCAATGCGGACGTCCTGACGGCCGAGACCGAGAAAGGTTGGGAAGACGGGCAACCTGTGATCTGCCGAGCGCGCATGATCAACGAATTTCCGTTGATTCCCGACATGGAGCGTCTCGAAACCATGATCGCCGAGGTTTGCGGCGCTAAGCAGACCGCCTAAGCGCTTTAAGACTCGAGAAGATCGCCCCAGTTGGCTTGCGCGAGCGTACACGCAGCAATCGCGGCGGTCTCGACGCGCAGGATTCGCGGTCCAAGCTTGGTTCGCTCGAAGCCTGCTTTGTCCGTGAGCAGGAAGTCGCGCGCGCTCAGCCCGCCTTCAGGTCCGATCAACAGGCAGACCGGTGCGGCGTGACGCCGAGAGTCGACCCGTTCTGCGAACGTGAGGTCGGCCGCCGGGTCGAGCACGAGTCGCGTGCTTTGCTGCGGTACCGCCTCGAGGCCGCGCTCGAGCGGCTGCGGTTCGGCAATCAAAGGCGGCGAATGGCGCCCAGACTGCTCGCATGCGCTATGCGCGATCCGCTGCCAGTGCTCGAGACGATGGCGGATCCGTTGCGCGTCGACCTTCACGACAGAAAATTCTGTGACGACCGGCATGATCGAGCGCACGCCGAGCTCGGTGGTTTTTTGCACGATGAGATCCATCGCCTCGGCTTTTGCCACACCCTGAAGCAGTATCAGGTTCAGCTCGGGCTCGGGGATCGGCACGTTCGTCGACGTAATTCGCAGCTCGGCGCCGTTGCGTGTGAGTGCCACGATCTCTGCCAGGCATTCGTTGCCTTGCCCGTCGAAGACGACGACGTTGTTGCCCGATTTGAGCCTGAGCACGTGGCGCAGGTAGTGCGCCTGCTTACTGGCCAGGGCAATGTCCGGACCGTCGAGGCGCGCCTCGACATAGAGGCGCGGCACGCGTGCAATTCTGGTCGTGTGTGTCTGTGTGCTCATTGCGGCATGGGCTGGTCCCGACGGCGCTTGGTATATAGTTGCCGCATCCGCAGCTTCGATCAAATTCGTGCGCCGCGCTTGCGTCTATGAGAATCGACATCGCGACAGGTTGGCTGGAGGGCGTAAGGCGCCTGGACTCTCCGAATTGTGACGAGCGGCCCTCAGGTTGTGAGCCCGATCTTATCGTCGTTCATGGAATCAGCCTGCCACCGGGTCAATTCGGGGGCAGCGGGATCGATGAGCTGTTCTCGAACACGTTGGACCCCGATGCGCATCCCTATTACCAGGAGATATGCCATTTGCGCGTGTCCAGCCACGCCTTGATATCGCGACGGGGCGAGGTGACGCAGTATGTCTCATTCGCGCGTAGGGCCTGGCACGCGGGGGAATCCAACTATTGTGGGCGCGAGGCCTGCAATGATTTTTCCGTCGGAATCGAGCTAGAGGGCACGGACGACTGCGTATACGAAGCTGTACAGTACGAACGCCTGGCGCAGCTTGTTCGGGCTTTACGTGGGACCTATGCTTCTCTACGGCGAGCTGAGATCGTCGGGCACAGCGACATCGCGCCCGGCCGCAAGACCGATCCAGGCCCCGGTTTCGACTGGGGAGCGCTCGAGAAGCTGCTCGCGAGCTAGGACGATTTTTGTATGAAACTCATTGCTCTGATACTCGGTCTGATCCTCGAGCGCCTCGCGACAGAGCTACTGCATCTGCGCGAGCTGCGTTGGTTTGACCGCTATTTCGATTTTTCGATCTCACGGCTGTTGCTGCTACCGTCGTGGCTGCTTTATCCAGGCGTGATCGCGGCGCTCTTGATTCCGGTTGTACCCGTACTCTGGGCGAGCCTCTATCTGGCTGCCGCGTATACGCCTTTGGAGTGGCCGCAGATAATGACAGCGGTGCTTTGGACGCTTCCTTACGTACTATTCGCCGTGCTGATTTTATTTTTCTCGCTCGGGCCACGTGATCTCGGCAGCGAGGTCGACGAGTACTGCGCTGCAGTCGAGGCGGGTGACGCGGAACAGTCCGAGCGTGTGCTGACCGAACTCTGTGAAGTTGAGCACTCCGGGGCCGGCGACATCGAGGCCGTCGAAGAGGCGATCTTCGTTCAGGCGACGAACCGTATTTTTGGTGTCGTATTCTGGTTCGTTACGCTCGGTCCCGTCGGCGCATGGCTGTTCCGTTCGAGCGATTTGTTTCGGCGTCGCGTCTCTTTTAGATTTAGTCGAGACCCGTCGGGTCTAGAGGCGGCGGTCGCCGCGATCGACAACGTTCACGGCGCGCTCGTGTGGGTGCCCGCGCGGCTCGCGATTCTCGGCTACGCTCTAAGCGGCAGCTTCGACGATGCGCTGAACTGCTGGCGGAGCTACGAGCTGAAGTCCGACTTGCCGTTTCATCGCAGCAACGACGAGGTCGTGGCCTGTGTCGGTAAGGCCGCAATGACCGGTTTCCTCGAGGAGAGCCCGAACTCGGCCGCCGCGGCGCGCAACGCCATGCGACTCGTGCACAGAACCATTTTCATCTGGTTAACCTTGATCGGCCTGATGACGATTTTTGGCTGGGCCGTTTAGGGGGTCAACGTCTCCCGATTTACTCTGACCCCTTAGATAAGTCCTTGTCGCGTGCGGGTTGCCACAGCGGTTCGGTGCCATCGGCCTGGCGCGCAAGCACGCGCGCAATGACGAAGAGCAGATCGGAGAGGCGGTTGACGTACTTGAGCAGCTCCGAGTTGAGCTCGGTCTCCTCCGCGAGACGCCACAGTGCGCGCTCGGCCCGGCGACAGACCGAGCGGGCCAGATGGCAGGACGAGGCCGAACGCGGTCCACCGGGCAGGACGAACTCCGTGAGCGGAGGTAGTGCGTCATTGAGTTGGTCGAGCTCGCTCTCCAGTCTCGCGACGTCGTCGGCATTTGTAGTTTCGCGGCCCGGCAGCGCGAGCTCAGCACCGATGTCGAACAGGTTGTGCTGAACCGCCGTGAGGATCGACCGGACGTTATCCGGGACGTCGGTCTCGCAGAGAATCAGCCCAATTGTGCTGTTCGTCTCGTCGAGATGACCTGCGGCCTCTATTCGGACCCCCGTTTTAGACACCTGCTCGCCGGTGGCGAGGCGCGTTAGTCCCCGATCGCCGCTGCGCGTGTAGATCTTAGTTAGCCTGTTTGCCACTGGAGCCCTTCCGCTTGAGTTCGGGCGGACATGATACCTCCAAGGGAGAAACGCTACTTCACGGGTAGCCAGCCGATCTCCGTCGCCGTGATAGGGCCGACGACGGTCTGGCCGAGGTCGCGCGGTGTTGCCGCTGTTTGCACATCGAGCGGGATGCGTCCCGCCATGAGCTCAGCCTTGTGTTGCGGATAGCGCGGCTCGGCCGTGGGATCGGCGAAGCCGTGCGGGTAGAGCGGCAGATTCGTACCTATCGCGTACTTGTCAGTCGCGCCGAGCGTGTGCAGCAGTTCGTGCGCCATAACGACCTGATTCGAGCCTGCGCTTGCACGACCGGCAAAAACCTTTGCGACGGCAATGAGCCCGCGCTCGAGCGCCGTCGAGCGATCGAGCACCTGGACGTCCGAATCATCGTGGTAGAGCGCAAAGAGCTGGATATCGGGGCTCGGGCGATCGCTTGCCCTCTTTACCTTCACCCCATACCAACGCATTTTTAGGCTCCAAATCGCCGTGTCGAGGAGACCAGCTGTGCTGGGCAAAACGGGTACGGGCTCCTCGACCTGCCCGGCGAGTTTGAGTCGGAACGGTGTCTCGAGCAAAACGCCGTAGCGGCGGGCCTCACGAGCGAAGTAATTCTCGATCGAGGCAAAATCAGCCTCGTCGAGGCCGTCAATATAAGCTTGCGTGCGCTCGCTGCCGTCCGCGTTGATCGGATAGACGTCGATCCAAAGCGTATTGTTCCAGTCGGTGCTGCGCGCGGCGGCCAGGTAATTGCCGACGGCCGCGAACGCGAGAATGTAGAGCAGAATCGCTATTCGTAGCTTTCTGAACATGGTCTCTCAGGCAGCGGGACGAGACCCTCTAGTCAATCAGCTCCGAGCCCGAGGAGCAGCGTCTCAGGTCACAGTTCGGTGTTGTTGTGAGGGCGCGGTTCGAGGCGATTGGGCAGCTCGACGGGCGCAGTGCTTGCCCCAAAAAAAGAAAACCCGGCGGTGGGAGCGCCGGGTTATGTTTTTATTGTTATCGGAGTTTACGGTTTCAATAATGCGGCCTGGCTGCGGGCCGTTTCGCATTTGTCGTCGTTATTGTTTACGCAATTCAGCCAATGTGTCGTTGTTTTCGCAGCCCTAACGTCTTCTTCTTATTCTGTTTCTTCTTCTAATTCTTGAATTCCAATCTAACAGAAGCGCAAGAAAATTCGCAGCGGTTTCTGTCTATTACGCACTCAGTTGCCCACTATGTGGGCAGTCACTACCAAGCAAGAGCCATGCCATCATTGGCTTACTGACTAGAAACAACCGCTTAGGCGAGTAATTTGCCAGGCTACCGAGGGTTTGGCCAATTCATGTAAGAATTACCGACATTAATGTTACATAATCTTTCTTGAAAACAACTAATAAGATATTAATAACATCTTGATTTTAAAAGCTGCGCAAATTTCTTTAGACGGTGTCTACGACCTGCAGGCCTCATGCACCACGTCGTAAAGCGTATCGACAAGCAAAATCCCGCGTCAGTCTGAATAGAGCAGTTCACCTCGATCGAACCAGATACCACCGCGGACCACGGCCTCGATGTCGAGAGAGTCGGTCATATCAATCAATGGGTTGCCGTCGATGATCACGAGATCCGCCAGCTTGCCCGCCTCCACGGTGCCGAGCTCACGTTCGAGTCCGAGTGCCAGTGCGGCCTCGGCGGTCACGAGTCTCAATGCACGATCGTTGGGCACACCGGCTTGCGTCAACAGCGTGAGCTCGGCGTGCAGACCGAGGCCGTACGGCACACTCGGGGCGTCGCTACCTGCCGTGACGCGACCCCCGGAACGGATGAGCGTAGCGACCGTGTCCTGAATTCCGCCGAGCTCCGCAGCGGTGACGGGCCTGCGCCACCGTGCCCGCTCCGCCGGTGTATAGAGACTGCGATAGGCCGGATCTGTGGCCCAAGCCGGGCGCCGGGCAGTCAGCGCACCGAATCCTCCGAACGCGGCCAGCGTCGGCGTCACGGCCGTGCCGCTTTGCGTGAGCAGGCTCACGACGTCGGCGTAGCTGCGATTCACCGACGAGCGCTCTAGGTCAAAGGGACTCGCTGGCCGGCCGCCTATGTGCTCCAGTCCGTTTATGCCCAGGCGCACGCCCGGAAAAAGATCCTCGCTGAATACCGGGATTCCAAATTGCCTTGCATCCCGGATCAGAGAGCGGTGGAGCTGCAACGGCTGGCCACGATAGATTTCGAGGATGTCGTAGTTTGGACGCACGGATTGCGCTCGGGCCGGCCAGCCGCTCGAGTCGTTGTGCCGGGCGCTCAGCAGCAGTCGCGGGCCGATTCTACGACCGCTGGCCCAGGATTCTTTCCGCTCGAGGCCGTCGTCGCGAATGCTGGCGACCTCGCGCACGGTTGTGACGCCGTAGGCGAGCCAGATCCTGCCGAGCCGTTCCCCGGCTAGAGCGGAATGGTGGGCATGAAGATCGATCAAACCGGGGATGACCGTTCGACCGCGCGCGTCGATGACCCGCTCGGGCGATGGGAGTAATCCGCGCGCGACGACTGCTGTGATGCGGTCTCCCTCGATGTGGATATCCATGTGCCGGCGGTATTGCGTTGATACGCCGTCGAACAGGCGGTCTACCTGAATGACGTAGGGCTCGGCAGATTCCGGCGTCGTCCAGGTCAATGCCGGCGCACGCACGTCGTCGACGAGCACGCGGCCCGGTAGGCTCACCGAGTTGCTCCAGCTGGTTGTGCGGCTTTGCAGATCGAACTCGAAACGAGCCGGGCCCCGCTCCGCCTCGGGCGCAGAGCGCCCGTCGAGTGCCCTGAGCGTGATCGAGTTTCCGGTTGAGCTCCAGGCAACCTCTCCCGCCTCGCGTAGGCCTTGGGCCAGAGTCTGAGGCGATGAACGCGTTGTGAGCTCGGCGAGCCGAAGCTCGGCGGGCGCCCACGGCCCGAATCCTTCGGTCGACAAATAGGCGACGCGGCTGCCGTCCGGCGAGATGGCCGGCGCGTAGTCCTTCGAGGGCTCATCGGTGAGCTGGTCGAGCAGTTTCGTCTCGAGATCGATTGCCCATAAATCCATGTTGCCGGCACGATCACTGGCGAAGATCACGCGGCCGGCGTCAGCCTCGAATGTCGGATCGATATCGAGATAGGCGTCGTTCGTGAGTTGCTCCAGGCCACCGTCTTCGTTTTTCAGCCATAAGTCGCCGAGTGCCGTGAACACCGTGAGGTCACCCGAGGATGACAATCGCGGAGATCGTAGTCCGATGGCCGCGTGCGGACCCGGCCCCGGTGCCACGGTCGTGCTCAAAGCATTGGGCGAGCGATTGACCGCAACGCCTGCAAAAAGCGGGATCGGATAACGTGTCGCGTTCGCGAGCTTGCGCGACCAGATCTGCCCGTCAGATGTGTAGATGAATTCCGCCGGTGAACGCCACGCCGCACGAAATCCGAAGACGTCCTCCTCGCTCGTCAGCGTCTTGACGACGGGCTCGTCGGATAGCACGGCCATGCGTAGATCGCTATCCCGCGTGGTGCGCATCTCGTTGAACAGCACGACCCCGCCGCCCGGCCTCCAGCTAGGAGCTCTGAGCGGGTTCGCGCTCGTAAGCAATGTCGAACTCGCGCCCGTGCTAGCGCGCAGTGAGAGCCGCCACTCGCCGCCACGCCGCTCCACGTAGACGATCTCGCCGCGTTCAGAGACAGCTGGCCACGAGGCCTCGCCACCGTACGTGAGCCGAGTGACCGTCTCCGTAGCCAGGTCCACGCGATACAGCGCGTCACGGCCGCTGCGGTCCGACACGAAAATCACCGCGCGACCGTCGGCGGAAAAATCCGGCTCGCGTTCGTTGTACGGTGGGCCAGTCAGGCGGCGCCGCGTCCGTGTGGCGAGCTCGAGCAGCCAGAGATCCCATTGTCCGCGGGAGTACTGTTGGTACACGAGCTGGTTGCCGTCGGGTGAGAATCGCGGATTGCGCGCAGATTCCTCGGCCGGTAGCAGTAGTTGCGCGCCGCCACCCGTCGCGGGCAAGGACCAGAGCTGGCCCATGAGGTCGACGACGAGTGTCTCACCGTCCGGCGAAAGTGCGAGGGCCATGTTCGTGCCCTGACTGACGCTCGCAATGACTTCTTGCCCCGAGGCTGGGTTGCCGATGAGGCAGAAGGCGGCTGCAATCAAAAAGGGTCGGGCTGTCACAGTCTCATTGTGCCTCAGGGCTGCAGGTGGAAATGACTCCAGCTCCCGCTGCGGAAGCTATGCGCATCGGCCGCGTCGAGGCTGCGCTCATAGCGCACGCGCTCGTGAAACCGGTCTTGCCCGGACTGCCAGATCTCTACAGCAGCGAACCAAAAACGGTAGCCTCCCCAGAATGCCGGTCGCGGAACTGCAACGCCATCAGCAGCAGCGTCGGCGTCGCCGAACGGGTCGGGTGTACCGAAACGATTCGCGAGCTCCCGGGCTTTTCTCTCGAGGCTGGCCGGATCGGTTACGGTTTGGCTTTGTCGGCTCGCCCAGGCGTTGATCTGACTGCGCCACGGGCGCTGCGAAAAATACGCATCGCTTTGGGCGGGGGGCGATTCGATGACGGGG